>JACPOH010000086.1 GCA_016185075.1 Aquabacterium sp.
CACGTCACTTGGTCGGTGCAGCGCCCGGTGCGTTGGCACCCAGCGCGATCTTGAGCAAGTCGGCCACGGTGTTGGCGTTGAGCTTTTCCATCACGTTGGCGCGGTGGGCTTCCACCGTCTTGATGCTGATGCCCAGATCGTCGGCGATCTGCTTGTTCAGGCGGCCGGCCACGATGCGCTCCAGCACCTGGGCTTCGCGTGTGGTCAGGCGAGACAGCAGGGCTTCGCGGCTGGCGGCCTCTTGAGACTGCGAGAAGGCGGTGCGGGCTTGATCCAGCATGCGCTCGACCAGGGCCACCAGGGCGTCTTCCTTGAAAGGCTTCTCGATGAAGTCCATCGCGCCTTTTTTCATGGTATTGACGGCCATGGGCACGTCGCCGTGGCCGGTGATGAACACGATGGGCAGGGGGACTTGCGCTCCAGCAGCTTGTCCTGCAGCTCCAGGCCGCTCATGCCGTCCATGCGGATGTCGGCAATCAGGCAAGCGACTTCACGGGGGTCGAAGCGGGCCAGGAAGGATTCGGCGGAATCGAAGCAACGGACGCGGTAGTCCTTGCCTTCCAGCAACCACTGCAACGAGTCGCGAACGGCCTCGTCGTCATCCACCACATACACAGTGCCTTTTTTGGGGATCAAGCTCATGGGTTATCGGCAAGTAAGTCGTTGGAAGGGGGTGTGACGGTATCTGCGAAATCCGTGGCACTCCCACTGTCGATCGGCAGGGTGAACGTGAAACGACAACCTACCACCGTATTCTCATTGTAGATGTTCTCGGCCTTGATGCGGCCATGATGTGACTCAATGATGGATCTGCACAGACTAAGGCCTATCCCCAAGCCCTCGGCCTTGGTGGAGTGGAAGGCCTCGAACAACCTCGCCAGCATCTCCTCCTTCATGCCAGGGCCAGCGTCGCTCACGGAGAACTCGACCACCTGGCCCTGATCCTCGGTTTTTCGCTGGGCGACACGCAGGTCGATGATGCGACGAGACTGTGGCATCTGTGCCGAATCGATGGCTTCTGCCGCATTTTTAAGCAGGTTCAGCAGCACCTGCTCGATAAGGATCGGGTCCGCCATGATGATGGGCAGGCGGTTGGCGACCGTGGTGTTGAGCGTGACCCGGCGGCGTTTCATCTCGAACACGGCCAACTCCAGCACGGCGTCGGTGATGTCGCGCACCTTGGCTGGCTGGCGCTGGGGTTCGCTGCGTTTCACGAACTGGCGGATGCGGTGGATGATCTGGCCGGCACGCTGAGCCTGACGGGAGGTTTTTTCCAGGGCACCGACGAGCTGTTCGGTGTCGATGCTGCCTGATTGCACCCGGCTGATCATGCCGCTGCAGTAGTTGGAGATGGCCGCCAGTGGCTGGTTGAGCTCGTGCGCCACGGTCGAGGCCATTTCGCCCATGGTGATCAGGCGGCTGGTGAACTGGGACTTTTCAGCCTGCCGGGCAGCCGCCTCTTCGGCTTGCTTGCGGGCCGTGATGTCGGTGGCAATCAGCATCTGGGCCAGGTGGCCGTCGGTCCATTGCACGTAACGGGCGCGCACGTCGAACCATTTCTGCACACCGTCCATGAAGACTTCGCGGGTGTCGCTGCCGGCGTTGGTCAAAGCCTGGGTAGGCAGCCCCCCGAAATGGTCGACGGACTCGTCGCCGTCCAGCACCTCGTCGGGCATGATCTCGCCGCCGGTCAGCTGGGTATGGGCGTCCGGGTTGGCACCAAACCAAAGGCGGTAGGAGCGGTTGGCAAACAGCAGCTCGCCCCGCTGCACGGACACCACGGACACGGCGGCGTCCAGCCCTTCCAGCACGGTGGTGAAGCGCTCGTGCGCGGCGGTGAGCTGGTCACGCACGCGCTTGGCCTCGGTGATGTTGGTCACCGATGTCATCCACCCGGTCTGGTCGCCCTGGGCGTCAATCAGCGGCGAGACATACATGCGGGCGTCAAACTGGCTGCCGTCACGCCGCTGCATCACCACCTCGATGCCACCCATCGGGCTGCGGCCCAGCAGTTCCTGCTGGAACATGCGGTTGAATTCGTCGAGCCGGTCCTTGGGCCAGTAGGGGTAGGGCGGCACGCAGCCGATCAGCTCTTCTTCCGAGAAACCGGTCATGGCGCAAAAGGCCGGGTTCACGTAGGTGATGCGGCCTTCCAGGTCGATGGTGCGCATGCCGGTGAGCATGGAGTTTTCCATGGCCCGGCGGAAGTTGGTTTCCTGCACCAGGGTCTTCTGGATCTGGGAGCGGCGCCGCATGTGGCGCAAGGTGCCCATCAGCGTCCAGACCGTGAGCGCGGACAAGGCCACCACCATCCAGAACAGGGTGTTGCCAATCAGGTTGGACGAGGTCTTGAACCCCATGCCACGCAACATCAGCCCGTTGCCCACGGGGGTGACGATGACGTCATACATGAAGGTGGGTTTGGCCGAACTGCCGCTGTCGCCGCCCACCGTGCTGGTGAGCATCTCGCCGTCAGCCTGGATCAAGCCCATGGCGTGGCGGCCGGCGACCTCGCGCGGCACCAGGTAGCGCATCAGTGAATCGAGTGAGTACTCGG
>JACPOH010000087.1:0-1358 GCA_016185075.1 Aquabacterium sp.
TGATGCCTGAGGACAGCACCTTTTTGGCATCGCTCACACTGGCCTTGCGCCCATCCTTCAGATACGTGCGGTGCAGCGTGACAGCATGTCCATCGGCGCCCTGGATGCAAGCCAGCATGGCGGCGTATTCGGCGACCTTGCGAGACTTGCCCGAGCTCGGGTCCTTCTCGTAATAGCCCAGCGCTGGATGCAGGCGCAGCACCTTGGGGTAGTTGGCCAAGGCGAGCCGCCGACCGGACAGGTAGCGGTCCACCTCATCACCGGGCGTCAAGGGCTTGGCTTCTTCCCAGAGCCGTTTGGCCAAGGCCTTCATGCGGTCGGCCGACGGCTCCGGCGATGCCACATGCTGTCCAGAGGGCGAGGCGCCCGCCACGCGTTCGACTTCCCTCAGCGCAGTGTTGAAATCCAGGCCCATGACGGCCTGTAGAAGCTTGAAGCCGCCTCCGGCGCCACAGGCCCGGCAGGGGTAGTTGCCCTCGCCGAATTTGTCGGTGTACTGAAACCGATCCGTGCCGCCACAGAGCGGGCAGGGCTGGTTGCGCTTCTTGAGGATCTGCTCGCTGACGCCCAGGCTGCCAAGGATTTCGGTCCAGCGGCCGTGGGCTCGACGTTTGACGTCGTCAATGCGAGCTTCGTACTCGGGATTGTTCATGATGAACTCCGTGTTGGTGACATGCCCTCCTGGGGGTAGTGCAGTGGTCAGCCGCGAGGGCGAACCGATGGGGTGAACAGCTGCCCCGCCTGAAGTGCTTCGATCACGCTGTGCTCGACGAACTCCCAGGGCAGTTGGTGCTGGGTGTGCAAGACCTGGCCTTTGTCGTCCAGGCGCTCGACCTTGAAACCTGCCTGGCTCCACAGCACGCGGTAGCTCAGCCAGTCGGCACCGGCGATGACAAAGATGCGGCCGGCCTGGCCGGTCAAGACTTCGCTTTCCTTGACCAGGAACTCGATGTCCTGTGGTTCAACGACCATCAGCATGGGGATGTGGTTGCCATGGGCAAGGGATTGTTTGTGCATAGGGCACTCCATATGTGATGTCAGGGCCGAGGCGAACGATCGGAGCTCGCCCCTGTTTCGAACATGTCGGATCAGGTGAACAGGTCGCCCTGCTCGGACATCTGCTTGAGCTGTTCATTGATCCATTGCGGGTTCTTGGCCAGCCGAGCCTCAACCCACTGGGGGTTGTTGGCGATGGCATCGCGAACCCATTGCGGGTATCGGGCAAGCGAGTCAGACAACCAGGCCTTGAGCTTGTTGCGGATGTGGTCGCGGATGTCTTGCGCATCCACGAGGCCGCAATAGGCAATCGGTGAAAGCGGGCTGCAGCCCACGACACGCAGGCAGTTCACGAACGAGAA
>JACPOH010000087.1:1371-2740 GCA_016185075.1 Aquabacterium sp.
CTTCCTCGCTCCAGTCGATGCGTTCATTTGGGGCGTCCAACGACAGTGGGTCTGGCGATTCGTTCGGAAAAACGGACTGCGTCTCCCCCATGAAGCCATTCAAGGCAGCTGGGGGGGCAACCAGAGATGTGCTCGTGTGCAGCATCGTGGCCTCCATGTGAAATAGGGAGGCACGGCGCACCACGGAGGGGGCAATGCCCCACAGGGTGACGAACAGTCGGCATGGTGCTTTGACGCACTGCCGACGGCGATGAAGAGACTCCAGGGCTGGCTTGATCGGGTGGTGAGCCCGTTCGGATCGGTGTGCCAGCTACCGATCGAAGAAGCTTTCGGGGTGAATGCGCGCATGCCGCATCAGTGCGGCCGTGCCCTCACCTCGAAAGTTGTCTCGATGGCATGTTGATGTCTTTGGTGATGGCGTGGCCATCACGAGGGTGCATGAACTCCAGGGCTTGCCTTGTTTGAATGCAGGGCCAGCTGCTGCATGGCGACAAGGTAGTGCCCACCTTGCAAACGGTCAATACACTTGAGGCCCAAGTCGGGAGCTGATGCCGAAAGGGCCGTCAAATGCCGATGATTACCGGTGGTGATGCGCAAGGCCGCTTCGCAAGATGGTGGCGAGCACGCCATCGATGGGAGCGCAACATGTCTGACATACAGATCGTCAAGGTGGACCAAGGCGGGGTCAACGCCCGCATCCTGGCCAAAGAAACCAAAGCCGACTTCCGACGCATCGAGGCTGCCAGCGTGAAGATGCCCACGCGCTTCACCAGCGCCGAAGGCAAGCGCTTTTTTGTGCGCCTCTTCAACACACTGCAACTCAACACACACTTCATTTCGGTGATTGCACGCACTCGCCTGGACCACGATGACATCGCCAAGGTGGAGGCCACTATTCGGGCGCAACTCGACGCCGTCAACGAGAGCCTGAACAGTGCGATTGATGGTGCGGAAGCTTTGTTCAAGGCTCATGGCATCACCAGCGTGGCGACCTATGACACGGTGGCCCTGGACGTGGAGGTTGGGGTGTTGTCGTCATCGGGGCGGCGCTTCCTGGAGGTGCTGGGCAAGCTGGATCAGTTGATGCCTCTGCTGCAGACCCTCGAAATCCACGAGGTCATCACGGCACAAGCCGTGGACATCCAGCGCGCCGCATTGAAGCGCCAGGTGCGTGATGTGGCCAACGGTGCACGCAACTTTGCCATTGGCCTGCGTCGCCGCATGAATGCCATGGGCACGCGACAGGGCGGCATCGGCGACGGCGGTCAGGCCGTCGCGGCACAGGATCTGGAGGCCTCTTCAGGTCATGAAGACGCATCCGCTCAAGAGGGCTTGCCAGACAGTGGGGGATCTATCGTTGAGCCTGGGC
>JACPOH010000088.1 GCA_016185075.1 Aquabacterium sp.
ACATCCTCGACTCGCTCACGCCACGTGAAGCCAAGGTGCTGCGCATGCGCTTCGGTATCGAGATGTCGACCGACCACACACTGGAAGAAGTCGGCAAGCAGTTCGACGTCACCCGCGAGCGCATCCGCCAGATCGAAGCCAAGGCCATCCGCAAGCTCAAGCACCCCTCACGGTCTGACAAGCTGCGCACGTATCTGGACAATCTTTGATTGGCCAGATACGCACCGCGCAAGCGGTGGCAATGGCGAAGCCAGTGATGCGCAGCTTGCGGCGAAGCCACAAGCTCAGGACTTATCTGGACGATCTGTGATGCGGTCGGCCCCTGCGGCCAACCTCGCCAGATGACAAACCCGGCCTCGTGCCGGGTTTTTTCATGGCCGGCCCGATTGCCTTGCCTCCGCGAAAAGATCCCGCCCAAAAACCGTGCATTTCGTCACGCTGGCGTTTTGCAAAGCGCGCGAACATACTGCGATATGGGCACGACCAAAGAACGCGCCATCCTGTTTGCGGACCTCCGCGGCAGCACGGCGCTCTACCTCAAGCTGGGCAACACACAGGCGGCGACCGTCGTCACGCACAGCCTCGCCATGCTCGGGCAGATCATCGCCAGGGCGGGTGGGCGTGTCATCAAGACCCTGGGCGACGGCCTCATGGCGGTATTCGATGATGCAGAGCGCGCGGTGGAGTCCGCCGTCAGCCTGCATGACTCGCTGGAGCGTATCGCCCCTGTTGGCGAAGGCATGCCCGTCAAGGCGGCCGCCATCAAGCTGAAAGTGGCCATCGCCTGGGGCGAAATGGTCGAGGTCGATGGCGACTGCTTTGGTGACGCCGTCAACGTGGCAGCCCGCCTGCTCGATCTGGCGGGCGACAACGAGACGCTCACGACCGCCCAGTTGCTGCGCGAGTTGCCAAGCGATCAGCACGAGCGTTTTCGCAGCATCGACAAGCTGCACCTGCGTGGCCGCAAGGAGCCCGTGGCCGTGTTGCGCATGGACGCGCGCCGCTTTGGCGACACCATGTCGACCATGATCATGGACGAGCCCGCCCCGAGCGACATGCCCGACGGCGTAAGGCTGACCTGGCTGGGCACCGAGCGCGTGTTCTCGCCCGCCAGCATGCCGCTGGTGCTCGGGCGCAGCCCCCAGGCGTCCTTTTGTGTCAGTGACTCCCGCGTATCGCGCTCGCATGCCCGCATCGAGTCGCACAGCGGCCACTTCTACCTGACCGATCTCAGCTACAACGGCACCCACGTCAAGTTTGACCACGACGATCAGGTGCTGACGCTGCGCCGTGGCACCTGCACCTTGCACGGCAGCGGCATCATCAGCCTGGGCGCGCCGCCCACGGACGCCACCAGCACCCAGATCCACTTCGAAGTCCTGAGCTTTTCAGACACGCTGCCTCAGTATTGACGTGTAGGCGTGTCGGCGCGCATATAGGCTAGAGTCTGGTCATGACCGTCTTCAGATGACGCAGGCATGACCCTGAACGCTGTATCGCCAGATGACCACGAGCGCATGGCCTTGCTTCATGCCAGCAAGCTCCTCGATGCCGAGGTTCCGCCTGCGTTTGAATCCCTTCAGCGCCTGATCTGCCGTACCCTCCACTGCCCTGTGGCAGCCATCAACCTCGTCGATGCCCACCGGGTCTGGAGCGTGGTCAGGCAGGGGCTCGACGTTCGCCAGACTTCGCTGGCCGACTCCTTCTGCCACGCGGTTGTTCAAGGCAAGACACCGCTGCAGGTGGCCGACGCCCTGGCGGACCAGGCTTACCAGCATTTGACGATGGTGAGCGGGCCCGCTCAGGTACGCGCCTACCTGGGCGTACCCGTGCTCGTGGAAGGCCATGCCCTGGGCACGGTCTGCGCCATGGACAGGCAAGCCCGCACCTGGACCCCCGACGAACTCGCCGCCCTGCAGGACATGGCCACCACGGTCAGCGCCCTGATCCAGTCCAGGTTGGACACACAACGCCTGCGCAAGATGGAGGCCCGTGTGCGCACGGCCAGCCTGGCAGGCAGCGACTGGCTGTGGGAAACCGACAAGAACGGCATCCTGCAATGGGTGTCGGCCGGGCTCAAGCAGCACACCGGGCTGGACCCATCAGCGGAAATCGGCCTCAAAGGTGCCGACCTGTATGTGCCGCTGGAGGGCGAATTGCGGGAGAGCTGGGATCGCTTCGTGCAGGCCCGTGCACGGCGGGAGCCCTTCAGCGACGCCCTTGGCGTGCGCATGACGCCGCGCGGCCCGATCACCGTCAGCATCAGCGGGACGCCGGTCTTTGACAGCCGTGGCGCCTGAATCTGGATACCGAAGCGGAGCCGGTCGAGGTGCAAGTTCGCGATTGCTGGCTGCTCGTGAAGGACCACCGCCTGCCCGATCACAGCGTGGTGCACTTCGCCATGGACATCACGCAGAGCAAGCGAGACGCCGAAAAGCTGCGCGAAAACCAGCAAGCGCTCACCGAGACCAAAGCGCGCCTGCGCGCCGTGCTGCATGCCTTGCCGGACCTCTGGTTCGTGATCAACAACAAGGGGCGCTACATCGATGGCCATGCCGACCACCCTTTGCTGCTACGGCCTATTGGCGAACTCAAGACCACACCGCTGGGCAGCCATCTGCCACCGGATACCGCCCATCTGCAAAGGCAGGCGCTGCAGCGACTGCAGGAAACCGGGCAGCCGCAGCGCTTCGAATATGACCTGAACATGGCCGGACACGGTGCCCGTCATTTCGAGGCCCGCATGACGCCGATGCCCGAAGGGCAGACGCTGTTTTTGACCAGAGACATCACCGAGCGGCAGTTGGCGGCAGAAAAGCTCAGGGGCAGCGAGGAGCTGTACCGATCGGTGGCCGCCACCATCAGCGATGGCCTGGTCATCGTCGAGCTCAGCGGTCGCATCGTCGCCCTCAACCCTGCTGCCAGCCGCATTCTGGGCGTCAAGCCCGACGAGCTGATCAACCTGAGCTCCCCGGCGGTACCCGGTCTGACCCTGCTCGAAGACGATCTGGTCACACCACTGCCGCACGACCGTTGGCCCATCAACCAGGTGCTGGCGACGAGCCGACGCGTGGACAACGAGGTGCACCCCATGCGACGTGCCGATGGGGAACTGTTGTGGGTGCAGGTGTCTTGCCACCAGTTGCGCGTGGCCGCTGATGCGCCCCCCTTTGCCGTGATGGCCACCCTGCGCGACATCACGCAGGAGCGTCACGCGCAGCAGGCGCTCCAGCTGAGCGAAGAGCGCTGGAAGTTCGCCCTGGAAGGCGCAGGCGATGGCGTATGGGATTGGGACATCAACACGGGCCGTGTCTACTACTCCCCGCGCTGGAAGACGATGCTGGGTTACGAAGATGACGAAATCCGCAACACGGCCGAAGAGTTCCTCGATCGAGTCCATCCGGCCGATCGGGATTTCATGAACCGCAGCCTGAACCGCTACTTTCAGGAGGGCGAAGGCGTCAACCAGATGGAGTTCCGCCTGCAGCACAAGAACGGCCACTACTTGTCGATCCTGTCGCGTGGCAAGGTCGTGAGCCGCCGGCGTGATGGCAAGCCGCTTCGCGTGGTCGGCACGCACTCGGACATCACCCCTGTCAAGCAGGCCGAGCGAGCGCTGCGCGAGAAACAGACCGCCGAAGCAGCCAGTGCGGCCAAGTCCGAATTTCTCTCGCGCATGAGCCACGAAATCCGCACCCCGCTCAACGCGGTCAACGGCTTCGCGCAATTGCTGCAACTGCACATGACGCAACAGGGTACCGAAGGCGGCCCGCTGAACTATGTCGAACAGATCCTGCACGCGAGCACGCACCTGATGTGGCTGGTCAACGACGTGCTCGATCTGCAGCAGGTCGAAACCGGGGTGCTGAGCTTCCGTCCCGAGCCGCTGGCGCTGGCCGATGAAGTCAAACAGTGCCTGTCCATGCTGGCGCCTCTGGCAGACAAACGCGGCATCACCTTGCTGAACATGCTCGACCAGCCTTGGCCCATCGTGGCTGACCGCCAGCGGTTGCGGCAGGTCATCATGAACATCGGCTCGAACGCCATCAAGTACAACCAGGCGGGCGGAACCGTGTGCTTGTACGCAGAAGTCTTGCCTGAA
>JACPOH010000089.1 GCA_016185075.1 Aquabacterium sp.
GGTGGTGCCGCAGGCGTTGTGGAAAGTGTTCAGCGGGCTGGAGTCCCATGCGCATCTGGGTTTCCTGCTGTCGCGCCCGGATGGCGAAGCTGCCGGGGCGGGTATCCGTGGTGGGCTGCGTTCCGTGGTGCTCGACCGCGTCCAGGACGCCGGCAATGTCGGCAGCATCCTGCGCAGTGCGTCGGCCATGGGGTTTCAGCAGGTGGTCGCGCTCAAGGGGACGGCCGCTTTGTGGTCGCCCAAGGTCTTGCGCGCGGGTATGGGCGCGCACTTTGCCTTGCACCTGGTAGAGCAGGTGGCGGCAGACGATCTGGACGCACTGGGGGTGCCCATGGTGGCCACCAGTTCGCACACTGATCAGCTCCTGCCTTCGGCGCCACTGCCGGATCCCTGTGCCTGGGTGATGGGGCACGAAGGGCAGGGTGTGGCCGAGGCGGTGATGGCACGTTGCGCGCTGAAGGTGGCCATTCCCCAGCCCGGAGGCGAAGAGTCGCTCAATGTGGCGGCTGCCGCGGCAGTGTGCCTGTATGAGTCCCTGCGCCGCCGTTGATCCACAGGTTGGTTTTTCCACCTGGTAAAAATTGGTGTACTGAAGCTTGAATGCGCCCCGGCCGCCCCCATATGCGGGGCAGGTGAGCGCGGGTGATACCTTCTGGACATCAGGCACCTACAATCGTGGCGGAACCTCTGCTCGCAGGTGGGTTCCAACAAAAGTCAGTCTGGGCTGACTTCTCTTGCGTTTTCCGGAGGAAACATGGACCGTTCGTTGAAACCCCTTGATGTTGTTTATGGCTCTTCGCTGGGCGTGGACCGTCAGCGGGTGCTGCGCAACACGTACGCGCTGCTGGCGCTGTCGATGCTGCCCACGGTAATCGGCGCCTGGCTGGGCGTGTCGATGAACGTGATGGGCCTGTTCGCAGGTCGCCCCCTGATGGCCTTCCTGGTGCTCATGGGCATCTCCATGGCCTTCTTCTTCGGCATCAACAAGTTCAAGGATTCCGGCACAGGTGTGCTGCTCTTGCTGGGCTACACCTTCTTCGCTGGCCTGATGCTGTCGGGCATCGTGGGCATGGCACTGGGCCGATCCAATGGCGGTGCGATCATCGGGATGGCCTTTGGCGGAACCGGCGCGGTCTTCCTGGGCATGTCGGCCCTGGCCAGCACGATCAAGACCGATCTGTCCAATATGGGCAAGTGGCTGTTCGTGGGCCTGATCGTGGTTCTGGTCGCCTCGGTGGCCA
>JACPOH010000090.1 GCA_016185075.1 Aquabacterium sp.
GACAGCACGCAAAACGCGGCCGCGATCAAGTCGGTGATCGACAACATCGACGGCGCGATCGACAAGGTCAACTCCGAGCGCGCCATGTACGGTGCCACGCAGAGCCGCTTCGACTCGGTGATCTCGAACCTGCAGGTCTCGGTCGAGAACCAGACTGCCGCTCGCAGCCGCATCATGGACACCGACTTCGCGGTGGAAACGGCCAACCTGTCACGTGCCCAGATCCTGCAGCAGGCTGGCAACGCAATGATCGCCCAGGCCAACCAGCTGCCCCAGCAAGTCCTGTCTCTGCTGCGCTGATCGCCACGTAGCAGGCCGGTTTTACCCCGGCCCGCCCCAACAAGCCGCCTTCGGGCGGCTTTTTCTTTGTCAGTCTGGAATTGGACGGCGATGGGGCCTTTATTCGCACTTTTGGTTCTCGAAAAAACTCCGAACATCCATACCACTGGCTGAAGGAATTTTTTTGGACTCCTTCGGCGAAGAGCTGAAGGTCGGCGCCATCGCCGGAAGTCTGACGAATCTTTAGGAGTGCGTTATGCCTCAGACGATCAATACGAACTTGAACTCGCTGAACGCTCAGCGCAACCTCAACACGTCGCAGATGTCCCTGTCGGTGTCGATGCAGCGCCTGTCCTCGGGTCTGCGTGTGAACTCCGCCAAGGATGATGCTGCCGGCCTGGCCATCGCCGAACGGATGAATGCCCAGGTCAAAGGCATGAACGTCGCGGCCCGCAATGCCAACGACGGCATCTCGCTGGCGCAGACAGCTGAAGGTGCGCTGGGCAAGGTCTCCGATGCCCTCCAGCGCATGCGTGAACTGGCTGTGCAGGCCCGCAACGCCTCCAACAGCTCCAGCGACAAGGACTCCCTGAACAAGGAGTTCAAGCAACTGTCGATGGAAATCAACCGCGTGCTGGGCGCCACGACCTTCAACGGCAAGGACATCCTGGCATCGGGTGCTGGCGCACTGGACTTCCAGATCGGTGCCAACACCACGGCCAACGACCTGATCACGATCTCCACCGCCAACATGCTGGCAGACGCGAGCATCACGGCGGTCACCGGCAACACCGTGTCCATTGGCAGCAATGCCAACACGGCGGCACTCAAGACTGTGATCGATTCGATCGACGGCGCACTGGACAAGGTCAACTCCGAACGCGCCGTGTACGGTGCGACCCAGAGCCGCTTCGACGCCATCATCTCCAACCTGCAAGTGGCCGCCGAGAACCAGACCGCCGCCCGCAGCCGGATCATGGACGCCGACTTCGCCGCAGAAACCGCCAACCTGTCGCGTGCACAGATCCTGCAGCAAGCCGGCAACGCGATGGTGGCGCAGGCCAACCAGCTGCCACAAACGGTTCTCAAGCTGCTGGGCTGATGATCACCCCGGACGGACAGTTGTCCAACCGGGCGCTCAAGTCCTGAGGCTTTGTGCCGAAGTACACGGTGTCCGGCCTCGACCGGACACTGGCATGTCTGGCCCCACCCGGCTTGACCGGCACTGAAGGAAGACCACGATGACCAGCACCTCGTCCACCTCCGGGACCATCAGCTCACTGGGCGTTGGCAGCGGCCTGGATGCCAACTCCATCGTGACCAAGCTGGTGGAGCTGGAGCGCAAGCCCATCACCACCCTTCAAAGCCAGGCCGACAAGATCCAGTCGAAGATTTCGGCATTCGGACAGGTGCAATCGAACCTGTCATCGCTCCGCGATGCCGCACAGAAACTGGCCAATCCCGACATCTGGTACAGCACGACGTCTTCGTCGTCAGACACCAATGTCGTCAACTTCACGACTTCATCGGGGGCGGCCACCGGCAGCTACAGCGTGTCGGTCTCCTCGCTGGCGGCAAGCCAGTCTGTGGTGACCAAGACCGCCCTGGCATCCAGCACCTCGACCCTTGGCAGTGGCACGCTGACCAACGACCTCGGCACGCTCTCTGGCGGCACGCTGACGTCCAGCAAGACAACGAGCATCAGTATCGCCTCGTCTGACACGCTGGAGAACATCCGCGACAAGATCAACGACGCGGCGTCCGGCGTCAC
>JACPOH010000079.1:0-4485 GCA_016185075.1 Aquabacterium sp.
GACGTGCGCCCCGGCACCGTGCACGCCCTGTTGGGCGAAAACGGCGCGGGCAAGAGCACCCTGGTCAAGGCCATCGTGGGCTATCACCAGCCTGATGATGGCGCTGTGCTCATCGATGGCCGCGAACACGCCATCACGTCGCCCGTCGTGGCGCGCCACCTGGGCATCGGCATGGTCTACCAGCACTTCACCGTCGTGCCCGGCATGACCGTGGCCGAAAACCTGCTGCTGGCCAAGGGGGAGTTGCCCGCCATCGTGCCTTGGCGCAAGGTGCGGCAAGAGCTCGAGGCCTTCATGGCCACCACACCGTTCAAGCTTGATCTCGACGCCCGCCCCATGGATCTGTCGGCGGGTGAAAAGCAGAAGCTGGAGATTCTCAAGCAGCTCTTCCTCAAGCCCCGCCTGTTGATTCTGGATGAGCCCACCTCGGTGCTGACCCCGCAGGAAGCCGATGAAGTGCTGGGCGCACTGCGGGACCGCGCGCATGCAGGCGAGGTCAGCGTCATCATGATCTCGCACAAGTTCCGCGAGGTCATGGAAGTCGCCGACGACGTCAGCGTGCTGCGGCGTGGCCAGCTCATGGGCAGCCACCGCGTGGCCGAGACCACGCCGGCCCTGCTCGGTGCCGAGATGATGGGCCTGAGCGCAGGTGCCAGCACGGCAGCCGCGGTGGCTGCTGAAGACATGCCACGTGAGCCCTTTCCCGAGGCACCCTTGCGCCTGCGCGTGAACCAGTTGAGTGTGGCGGGGGACCGCGGTGAACGTGCGGTGCACGAGCTGTCACTGCAGGTCCGAGGCGGCGAGATCGTGGGCATCGCGGGCGTATCGGGCAATGGTCAGCGCGAACTCATGGAGGCCCTGGTCGGCCAGCGCGACCGTGAATCCGGTGAGGTCTGGATGGCCGACGAGCGCTACCATGCGCGACGAGAACAGAACCAGAGGCTGAACGTGCGCAGCCTGCCCGAAGAGCCCCTGCGCAATGCCTGCGTGGGCGACCTGAGCGTGGCGCTCAACATGGGGCTGCGCCGGTTTGATCAGGCCCCGGTCGCCAGGCTGGGCTGGATGCGCGCCAGCTTGCTGCGCGACAAGGCCCGCGAGCTGATCAGCGCCTACAAGGTCAAGACCCAGGGCGAGAACGCGGCCATCCGATCCCTGTCCGGAGGCAATGTGCAGCGCGCTGTGCTGGCGCGCGAGCTCGATGGCCAGGTCGACGTGCTGCTGGTGTCCAACCCGGTGTTCGGGCTGGACTTCGCCGCGGTCGCCGAGATCCACAGCCGCATCATGGCCGTGCGCAACCAGGGGGGGGCCGTTCTGCTGGTCAGCGAGGATCTGGACGAGCTGCTCAAGCTGGCCGATCGCATCGTGGTCATGAGCGAAGGCCGCATCGTGCATGAATGCGATGCACGCGATGCCGATCGCCACGTGCTTGGTGCCTTCATGGGTGGGGCGCACCACCACCATCCTGTTGCGGAGGCCGCATGATGATCACCACCGTTCACGCTCAGCCCTTTGACTTCGCTTTCAACATCCGGCACACCGCGCTGCTCATCATCGACATGCAGCGCGATTTCGTCGAGCCTGGTGGCTTTGGGGCCTCGCTGGGCAATGATGTCAGCCTGTTGCAGGCCATCGTGCCCACCTGCCAGCGCGTGCTGCAGGCGTGGCGCGACATGGGCGGCTGGGTGGTGCACACGCGTGAGGCCCACAAGCCAGATCTGTCGGACTGCCCGCCCGCCAAGCTCCATCGCGGCTCACCCACGCTGCGCATCGGCGATGCCGGTCCCATGGGGCGCATCCTGATCCGTGGTGAGCCTGGCCACGCCATCATCCCCGAGCTGGCACCCATCGAAGGCGAGCTGGTCGTCGACAAGCCGGGCAAGGGCGCGTTATATGCCACCTGCCTGAGCGAGGCGCTCACCGTGCGCGAGATCACCCATCTCATCGTGATGGGCGTGACCACCGAGGTGTGCGTTCAGACCACGATGCGCGAAGCCAATGACCGCGGCTACGACTGCCTGCTCATCGAAGACGGCACCGAGAGCTACTTTCCCGCGTTCAAGCAGGCGACGCTGGAGATGATCCGCGCGCAAGGGGCCATCGTGGGGTGGACGGCACCGAGTGCCGCCTTGTTGTCTGCCCTGGAATCGACCGAGTCGGCCCCCGCCCAGGTCCGCAGTGCATGATCGGCTGCACCACGACGCCCTCTATTCAAGACACCATCAAGCATGTCCTTCACCACCGTTCCCGTTGTTGATGCTTTCCCTGCCACCATCGCCGGCTTGCTGGCCGCTTACGGTGAGGGCCGCCTGACCCCCGCGCAGGTGGTGGCGACCTTATGGGCTCGCTGGCAGGATGTGCCCCTTGATCAGGACCCGGCCTGGATCACCCGTGCCAGCGAGGCCTTTCTGCAGGCCCAAACATCGATGTGGTCGGGCTGCCCACCACGGCGGCGTGCCCCGCCTTCGCCCATGAGCCGGCCGAGTCGGCCGAAGTGGTCCGCCGCCTGGTGGCAGCTGGCGCCATCGTGGTGGGCAAGACCAATCTGGATCAGTTCGCCACGGGGCTCGTAGGCCAACGCTCGCCGTATGGCGCCCCCACCTCCACCTTCAGCGACGCACACGTCAGTGGGGGCTCCAGCTCCGGCTCGGCGGTGGTGGTGGCGCGCGGCGATGTGCCGTTCGCGCTGGGCACGGACACGGCTGGGTCGGGCCGCGTGCCCGCTGGTTTCAACAACCTCGTGGGGCTCAAGCCCACGCCGGGGCTGGTGCCCACGCATGGCGTGCTGCCCGCCTGCAAGAGCCTGGACTGCGTGTCGGTGTTCAGCTTGACGGCCTCCGACGCCGCGCGCGTGCTGCACGTGGTGCAAGGCCCCATGGCCGGGCAGCCGGTCTTCAACACCTTCACGCCACAACTGCCGCGGCTGCCTCGCCCCTTGCGCATCGGGGTGCCCGCCGCGCCCGAGTTCTTTGGTGATGCGGACTATGCTGCGGCGTTCGAGCAAGCCAAAGCGCAGTGGGCCATGCTCCGGGAGCCTGACGGCTCACCCTGGCCCGTGAGCCTCGTGCCGGTGGACATGCAGCCCTTCCTGAACGTGGCGCAACTGCTGTACGAAGGCCCCTGGGTGGCCGAGCGTTATGCCGCCATTGCCGGGTTCATCGGGCAGCATGGCGCAGACATGAATCCGGTGGTGCGCGGCATCATCGAAGGGGCGCACCGGCACGATGCCGTCTCGGCCTTCAATGGCCAGTACCGCCTGCGCGAGCTGGCCGCCTTGACTGCACCAGTCTGGAAGGACATCGACGTGCTGATGGTGCCCACCGCGCCCACGATGCCCACGGTGGCCAGCGTCCAGGCCGACCCCGTGGGTCGCAATGCGCAATTGGGCACCTACACCAACTTCGTCAACTTGCTGGGGCTGTCCGCGCTGGCCTTGCCGGCAGGCTTCACCGCTGGCAGCCTGCCGTTTGGCATCACCCTGATCGGCCCGGGTGGCGCCGATGCGGCCCTGCTCGACCTGGGCGCATGCTGGCAGATCGCCGGTGCGTGTGTGGCGGGCCAGGGGGGCGACGCGTCAGGCGATGGCCCCGTCAACGTCTGTGCCTTGGGGCATGGTTTGCCCGCCGCCACCGACCGCGAGTTGAGCTTGCCGACGAGCTGTCCCATCGTGGCCGAGCCCGTGATCGCATTGGCCGTGGTGGGGGCACACCTCAGCGGCATGCCCTTGCACGGGCAACTGGTGGAGCGCAAGGCCCGCTTGCTGGCTGCAACGCAGACGGCACCGCGTTACCGCCTGCATGCTTTGCCGGGCACGGTGCCACCCAAGCCGGGTCTGGCGCGCATCCCGGATGAGGCGCCGCCTGAAGAGGGCCATGCCATCGAGCTGGAGGTGTATGCCATGCCGGTGTCCAGCATCGGCTCCTTCCTGGCACTGATCCCGCCGCCGCTGGGGCTGGGCTCGGTCGAGCTGGCCGACGGCACCTGGGTCAAGGGCTTCATCTGCGAGCCCTGTGGCCTGGCTGGCGCGCAAGACATCAGCCACTTCGGCGGCTGGCGCGCCTACATGGCGCACGTCAAGGCCCAAGGCGCCGCAGCCGATGCCAGCAGGAGGGCTGCATGAGCTTGAGCCAGACACAGGTCAACCTGCCTGAGGTGGTGCAGGAAGTGACCCGCCTCTTCCTGGATTACGAGTCGGCCCTCATGCGCAATGATGCCGACGCGCTCAATGCCTATTTCTGGCAGCACCCGGCGGTGACGCGCTATGGCATCAACGACCGGCAACTGGGCCACGAGGCCCTTGTGGCCTACCGCGCCAGCGTACCAGCCCCTGACTTCACGCGCACCTTGCACGATGTGCGCATCACGGCCTTCGGGCCCGACATGGCCGTGGCCATGTGCGAGTTCAAGCGCAGCGACACCGACCTGCATGGCTTCCAGACGCAGACATGGGTCCGCCTGCCTGAGGGCTGGCGCATCGTCTCGGCGCAT
>JACPOH010000079.1:4515-16541 GCA_016185075.1 Aquabacterium sp.
CGCATCGTCTCGGCGCATGTCAGCATGGTGCCCTTCAAACCCAACGTCTCACCATGAAACTGGTCGCCACCACGCCCCCCAGTTCCTTGCCCAGCGTGACCCTGGCCGAGCGGGTCTACGCGCAAATCAAACAGTTGATTTTTGACTTCGTGCTGCTGCCCGGCGACCGGTTCTCTGAGAGCGATCTGGCCAATCAGGTGCAGGTCAGCCGCACGCCGCTGAGGCAGGCCCTGCAGCGGCTGCAGCGCGAGGGCTTCCTGCTGGTCTTTCCCAAGAGCGGCTGGCAAGTGGCCCCGCTGGACTTCGAAACCTTCGACCAGCTCTATGACCTGCGTGTCCTGCTGGAGACCCATGCCGTGGCCAAGCTGTGCGAGGCTGAAGAACGGCCGGTACTCAAAGAGCTGGCCGATGTCTGGCTCATCAAGCCACACGAACGGCAGACCGCCTTCATCACCGTGGACAAGCTGGATGAGGCTTTCCATTCGGCACTGGTGCGCTCCACAGGCAATGCCGAGATGATCCGCGTTCACGAGGACATCACCGAGCGCATCCGCATCATCCGTCGGTTGGACTTCACCAAGCCCGCCCGCGTCGAGGCGACCTACGACGAGCACGCCCGCATCCTGCGCGCCATCACGCGCCGGCGGACCGACGAGGCCTTGCGCCTGCTCAAGGCCCACGTGGCGCAAAGCAAAGCCGAGGTGAGGCACATCACGCTGGACATGCTCTACCAGGCCAGGCAACGCATTGCCACGGGCGCCTGACACGGCGCCCGGATCAGCCCTTAGAACCTGGGCAGTTCCGCCAGGGCCTCCCGCAAAGCAGGTGTCTGCCCCAGCCTCTGGCCAGGGCCAGGCCGCAGCTCGCCACAGCGCGCCAGCATCGGGATCATCTTGCCCGGGTTGAGCATGGCCTTGGGGTCAAACGCGGCTTTGAAGGCCAGCATCTGTTCGCGCTCGGCATCGGTGAACTGGGTGCACATGTCGTCGAGCTTCTCGATGCCCACGCCGTGTTCGCCGGTGATGCTGCCGCCCAGTTGCACGGCGGTGCGCAGGATGTCATTGCCGAAGGCCTCGGCGCGCTGAAGCTGATCCGGGTCATTGGCATCGAACAGGATCAGCGGGTGCATGTTGCCGTCACCTGCATGGAAGACGTTCACGCAGCGTAGCCCATGGGTGCCCTGCATCTCGTTGATGGCCGCCAGCATCGTGGCCAGGGCCTTGCGCGGGATGGAGGCGTCCATGCACAGGTAGTCCGGGCTGATGCGGCCCGTGGCGGGGAAGGCGTTCTTGCGCCCGCTCCAGAAGCGCAGGCGCTGGGCTTCGTCTTCGCTGAGGTCCAGCCGGGTGGCGCCGGCTTGCTGGAGCACCGCGCGCAGCCGCTCGATTTCTTCGTCGACCTCTTCCGGGCTGCCGTCGCTTTCGACCAGCAGGATGGCGGCAGCGTCCAGGTCATAACCGGCATGGACGAAGTCCTCCACGGCGGCCGTCATGGGCTTGTCCATCATCTCCAGGCCCGCGGGGATGAGGCCGGCGGCGATGATGGCGGCCACGGCATCGCCAGCCTTGCCCACGTCGTCGAAGCTGGCCATCAGGCAGCGCGCCACCTGGGGTTTGGGCAGCAGGCGCACGGTGATCTCGGTGGCCACGCCCAGCAGGCCTTCGCTGCCAATGAAGGCGGCCAGCAGGTCCAGGCCGGCGGCGTCCGGGGCCTCGCTGCCCAGCTCCAGCACCTCGCCTTCCACGGTGAAGCCGCGCACGCGCAGCACGTTGTGCACGGTCAGCCCGTATTTGAGGCAGTGCACACCACCCGCGTTCTCGGCCACGTTGCCACCAATGGTGCAGGCGATCTGGCTGCTGGGGTCGGGTGCGTAATACAGGCCATGCGCTGCAGCCGCTTCGCTGATGGCGAGGTTGCGCACGCCGCACTCGACCACGGCTGTGCGGGCCAGCGGGTCAATGTGCAGGATGCGGTTGAGGCGGGCGAGCGACAGCGTGACGCCCATCGTGTGGGGCAGCGCCCCGCCTGACAGACCGGTGCCGCCGCCGCGCGCCACCACGGGCACGCCCAGCTCATGGCAGGCCTTGAGCACGGCGCCAACCTGCTCGTGGGTTTCTGGCAGGGCGACGGCCAGCGGGCGCTGGCGGTAGGCGCTCAGGCCATCGCATTCAAAAGGGGTGACGGCCTCGTCGCGCCACAGCAGGCTGCGCTCGGGCAGCACGCGCAGCAGCGCCTTGACCACGGCCTGCTGTCGCTGGGTGCGGTTCGCGTGGGAAGCGTCGGGTGTGGGGGTGACCGTGGTGTCCATCTGCGTCACTGTATACCCAATGGCACCAGCGCCGAAGGCCTCCGCCGGCGCGGCAAGGTGTCGTCAGCTGATGACGAGATCCGGGATGCGCCGCAGCATCATCATGTCGTGCTTGTCGATGGTCTGGCAGTCGCCATGGCCCTGGAAGCGGTAGTGCCGGCCCGTGACGGACGAGCGCACGCTCAGGGCGCCATGGCCCGTGAACCTGGCCTGCAGTTCGCCGCTGGGGGTGGTGTGGCTCGCGGGCGTGGCGGCTTGTCGGCCGTCCAGGGTGGCCACGCGCACGGGCGAGCGGCGTGGCGGCGGGGGCGGCACCAAGAGTTGGGGGCTGGGGCGGGCTGCCGAGGCCTCGACTGGCGAAGACGGCAGAGCGGGCCCGGCGGCGGCTGCCCAGCTCACCGGGCGGGTGGGCTTGCCGCCTGCGGGCTGTTCGGCATAGGGGATCGGGCGGGGGCGCGTAACAGGGCGAGCGATCATGGCGTACTCCGGTGGGCAGGGCCAGCAAGGCCGTGCAGACAACGTTCGGAAGTGTGCGAGGCCCTTCACCTCGTGAAAATCCCCTCGGGAGGTGCAGCCACAAGGGGGCCCACCGAAGGGGGAAACCGTGTCGGTTTCAGCCGCCAAATACCGTGAGCACGCCGGTGTAGCCGTAGAGATGGTGGCGTGCGATCTCGCCATTGGCAAAGAAGCCCACCAGGGGGATGTCGCCCAGGGCGTGCGCGATGATGTCCATCTCGGCGTTGGGGGATCCGAAATGAGGCCCACCCCGACCGGTGCAGCTCACGTACACCGCGCCAGCGGGCACGCTGCCCGGGTGCTCCGCCGGGTCGAACTCCTCGCGGATCTCGGCGCAGATGCGCACCAGATCCTGCCGGGCTGCCGTCACATGGCGCTGGCAGAAGGCCAGTTGCATGCCGGGTGCGACGAGGTCGCTCAGCGCCACACCATAGCGGCCCGGGTCCAGCCCGACCAGGTGCCGCACACGGGTGTCCGCGCCAAAGTGTTGACCATGGCTCAGCAGGTTGCTGCCGGCGTCACTCAGGCCCACCAGCGTGGCGCGCACCTTGGGCAGGGCGTCGCGGTGCCAGTCGCGCTCGCTGACGGTCACGGGCACGCCAAGGTCCTTGAGCAAACAGTTCAGGGCGGGCAGCCCGTCGAGCTCGTAGACCACGTTGCGGTGTGCCATGGTCACCTCACGCCGCGGTCCGATGGGTTCGCAGCCTTGCGTCACCCGGGACACCACGCGAACCTGGTCATTGAACGCCACACCGGACAGGCCTCCGTACCAGATGCCGTTCGACGGCGCGTCGGCCGGTTCGTCCTGTGTGGGCACATGGGGGTCGAGCGCCATGTGCAGGCTTTGAGCCTGCCCCGCACTGACGCCGCCGAACAGGTAGCCCGTGTCGGTGCGCTCGGCCAGCTCCTGAATCAGCTCCGGCAAGTCGGGCGAGTGCCCATCGGCATGCACCAGTGCCGTGTGGGCGCGCCACGTGCCTTCGCGTGCGGCCAGCGGGTGCAGGGCGGCCAGTGGTTGGCGCCCGTGAAACACCTGGAAGTGCTGCCGGGGCATGTTGCACAACATCACGGCCAGCGCGGGCTCGTCGATGTACTCCACGCCGCTGGCCAGCACCCCGGCGCCCATCGCGCCCACCCATGCGACATCGGGCAGGCGTTCGCGCAAGCTCGCCAGGATGGCGTCCGCGCTGTCTGCCAGCTCCTCGGTGAGGTAGACCCAGCCCAGGGTGGCCGCCATGGTGTGCGCCCCTTGGGAGGCCAGCTGCGCCCAGACCAGTTCCAGCGCCAGTTCACCCCGAGGGTGCATGGCGTGGGCATGCAGAAAACGCAGCGCGGTGCTCACGAGCGGCTTTCGCGTGTCGTCACGACGAGGCCGAAGCGCCCCGTGTGGACTTCGTGCCCGAGCCCTTGGGCTTGTTGCGAGCGGTCTTGCCGGACGCCGACTTCCCGGCGCTCGTCTTGCCTGCTGCCTGGCGGGGCCGTTTGGCCGGCGCCGCCGCGAATTCGGCCGCTTGGGCCTGGGCCTGCTTGATCATGTCCATGGATTCGCCAACCGAGTCGCCCACCGTCTGCGCGGCTTGCGAGGCCAGGTGCGTGAACTGCTGGGTGAGCGTGTCCCACCAGCGAATGGGGTTGATGAGTTCGGGGCCCTCCTGGGCGGCCGCACCCGCTTCGGCGGCGCCGGGCTGCGCGGCATCCTGAGCGGTGGACGCAGCTTGAGGTGCGGGCGAGGCAGTTGGGGCGCCCGCATCGGTCTGGGGCCGGGCCTTGAGCGAGTCGCGCAGCGCGTCCATCGACACATTCATGCCTTTGAGCGTGGACAAGGTCATGCGCTGCACCTCCAGCCCCTGAATGGTCATGGCGATCATGCGGGCGTTCTGTTCCAACCAGAACTGCACCGTCTTGAGATCCTGGATGCGCTTTTCCAGCTCGGCCGGATCCAGGGTCGGCATGGTCCACGCAGACATCCCCGATGCCGCGCCACCCGTGGCGCCCTGCAGGTTGGGCAGCGCGCTGCCTGCGGCCTTGATCCAGTCCTGGAAGAAATCCAGGCCGGCGCCCATGCCGGCGCTCAGGGATGCAAAGGGGTTGCTGCTGGCATCAGCAGTGGTGGCCCCGGTGGGGTCCGGGCTGGGCGGGCGAGTGGGCATGGTTGTCTCCCGGGAAGGTCTCATGGTGATCACATTGGCAAGACCATTGTGCCCCCAGCAGGCTCGGGTGTCGCGCTTTGGACTTTGTTGCAACGCATAATCGGCGCCTTCATGCAACGCCGTCAGCTATTTACCCGCCTCAGCCAGCTCGCTGCTGCCCTCGCCTGGCAGCAGGTCTTCGCGCCCGGCGCGCGGGCTCAGGGGCCCGATGTGGGCAGCTGGAGCGAGTCTGGCGAGGTGTTCACGCTGGGGCTGGCTAGTGGCGAGCCGCGTCCCGATGCGGTCGTGCTCTGGACACGCCTGGCGCCCAAGCCCTTGTCGCCCGATGGCGGCATGCCCGCGCGTCCCGTGCCCGTGCTGTGGGAGGTGGCCACCGACCAGCGTTTCAATCGCATCGTGCGTTATGGTGCCGTGGTGGCCGAGCCTTCGTCGGCGCACAGTGTCCACGTCGATGTGGGGGGGCTGCTGCCAGGGCGCACCTACTACTACCGGTTTCGCGCAGGCGGTCAGGTCAGTCCTGTCGGCCGAACGCGCACGGCACCTGCCGCCGACGAGCGCGTCGAGCGCCTGCGCATGGCCGTGGCATCCTGCCAGCACTACGAAACCGGCTACTACGCCGTTCACCGGGAAATTGCCGCGTCCGACATCGATCTCGTGCTGTTTCTGGGTGACTACATCTATGAGACCGAGGCGCCATCGTTTGCCAAGGTGCGTCAGCATCCGCATGTCTTCCCTGATGACGAAGCGCACTACAGCCTGGCCGACTACCGCCTGCACCATGCCAGCTACAAGCTCGATGCCGACTTGCGGGCCTGCCACGCCGCGCACCCCTGGCTGATGGTCTGGGATGACCACGAGGTGGTCAATGATTACGCCGGCCTGACCTCGCCCGATCTGGATGAGCAGCGCGCCTTCCTGCGGGTGCGCACGGCGGCCTACCAGGCCTACTTCGAGCACCTGCCTGTTTCACCTTCACGTGCGCCGGTGGGCGCCAGCATGCGCATGAACGCCCATTACCAGTGGGGCCTGCTCGCCGACCTCAGGACCATCGATGGACGCCAGTTCCGCGACCCGCATGTGTGTGGCGGCGTGCATGCCCCTCAGGGGGGGCAGCCGGGGGCTCAGCGAGTTCCTCTCCGGGCTGGTGCGCAACAGCAACCCCGACCTGCTGCACCTGCGGGGGGACGAAAGGGGCTACCTGCTGATGGATGTCACGGCCGCCCAGGTGCAATGCGATTTTCGCGCCACGCCCCATCCTGTTCGGCCCGACGCAAAGTTGCGAACGCAAGCCCGCTACGTGGTCGAGCGTGGCGTGCCAGGCCCCCACAAGGCCTGATAGCCCTGGCCGCGAGCGGGAGTGCGCCGGGCTTCTACAATGCATCATGGCCAGACTACCGTTCAAGCAGCACGTTCTCAAGGCGCGTGAGGACGCCATCATCGATGCCGTCAACCGCTTGCTGGCGGAAAAAGGCTTTGACCTGATGACGGTGGACGCCGTGGCGGCCGAAGTGGGCATCGCCAAGGCCAGCCTGTACAAACACTTCGACTCCAAGGAAGCGCTGGCGGGCGCCGCCATGAAGCGCCTGCTGGCGCGGGCCATGGCCCGGCTCGATCAGGTCGCGCAGGAAGACCACGTCGATGCCCTCGGTCGGCTCAAGGCCGTGGCGCGGTGGACGATGGAAGTGCAACTGGCCGGCGAAATGCCTTCATTGCCTGCGCAGAACTCCAGCCTGCGCACTGCGCTGGTCAACGACATGGACTACATGACCCAGCTGATCACCGTGAGCGAGCGGTTGGGCACCTGGATCGGCGAGGCCCAGAGCCAGGGGCTGCTGACCCAGGCCGTGCCGTCCGAAGTCGTGCTCTACACCCTGTTTGCGCGCGCCTGCGACCCGGTCTTGGGAGTGCTCAAGGCCGGTGGTCATGCGCCCGAGCAGATCATCGAGTGGGTGCTGGCAACCACCTTTGACGGGCTGGCGCGCCGCTGATCCCCCGCGCGTTCGTCTCGCCTGCCTTGATCGGCGCGCTGCGGGCCTGACGCCAGCAGCCCCCCTGTGTCGGGGGTGTTGTCGCACCTTCATCCTGTCCCTAGGGACAAGTGCGGGGAGGGGCGCGCGCGCCGAGCTTCTATAAACGTGTCTCATTGCACGATCTGCATCGAAGTGGGTGCGTCGTGCCGACTGCACAACAGGCACTGAGAGACACACATGGCAAGCATCACAGGCACGTCCGGCGACGACACCCTGACCGGCACCAGCAGCAATGACACCATCCGAGGTGGTGCGGGCAACGACAGCATCACGGGCGGCGGCGGCGTGGACGCCCTGTATGGTGATGCCGGCAACGACTTCATCGATGGCGGCAGCGGGGCTGACCTGTACTACTACAACGTGGGTGACGGGCAGGACACCATCGTCTCCAGCGGCGGCTTGCTCGCGTCCAATGCCGATCACGTCAAGTTCGGCGCCGGCATCAACATGGCCGACATCGACGTCAGCCTGGACCCGGCCAACACCGCCAACCTGGTGCTCAAGTTCAAGAACGGCCGCGACAGCATCTACGCGCAGGGTTTTGCCAGTGGCTCCGACGCCGGCAAGATGGTGTTCGACTTTGCCGACGGCACCACCTGGGATCTGGCCGCCATCAACCGCAAGCTGACCGCCTCCGAGGACTCGTACACCGGCACCACGGGCAACGACCTGTACGACGGCGGCGCAGGAGACGACCTGCTCAATGGTGACGCGGGCAATGACACCCTGTATGGCGACACCGGCAACGACGTGCTGGTGGGCGACCTGGGCGCCAACACCTACTTCTTCGGTTGGGGCGACGGGGTGGACACCCTCGTGATCTCGCCCACCTCGGCCGGCGCCGGCCAGTCCGACACCCTGCGCTTTGGCTATGGCATCACCATGGCCGACATCAGCGTCTTCAATGATTTTGGCGATCTGGTCCTGTCCCTGCGCGGCAGCAACGACCGGGTGTTCGTGCAGGACTATCTCGCCAACCCCAGCCAGTACAACTTCACCGTCCAGTTCTCCGATGGCAGCGCCTGGGACATGGCCGCCTTCCTGCGCAAGACCTCCTCGCAGGCCGACAGCTATGTCGGCACCTCGGGCAACGATTCGTATGACGGCGGCCTCGGCGCCGATACCCTGAGTGGCGCAGGTGGCAATGACACCTTGTACGGCGCGGCGGGCAACGACTACCTGGACGGCGGCGCAGGCGCCGACACCTTCCTGTTCGGCCGTGGCGATGGCCAGGACACCATCGTGGTGGACAACGCCAACAGCGTGGGCGACCAGGTGATGCTGTCGGCCGCCATGGACGTCAGTGACGTGTCCGTGGTGCAAAGCGGCAATGACCTGTTGCTCAATGTGCGTGCCAGCGGCGACAGCGTCAAGCTCTTGAACTACTTCGTGGCCAGCCAGGCCAACCGCCCCACCATCCGCTTTGAGAACGGCCTGAGCTGGGACCCCGCCACCATCACGCGCAAGCTGACCACCACGGGCGTTTCGCTGGTGGGTACCACGTCCGATGACTGGCTGGATGGCAGCTTCGGCAACGACACCGTCACCGGTGGCGCGGGCAACGACACGCTCTATGGCGACGCTGGCCGCGACAGCCTCGATGGCGGCACGGGGGCCGACACCTACCTCTTTGGTTGGGGCGATGGGCAGGACAGCGTGGTGGCGGGTGCCGCCTCGTCGGGCAAGGTCGACAGCCTGCGCCTGGGCCACGGCATCACCGTGACCGATGTGGACCTCAGCCAGAGCGGCAACGACCTGCTGGTGGCCATGCGCGGCACCAAGGACAGCGTGCGCGTGGTCAACTACTTCAGCATCACCGCCGCCGAACGCCTGCGCATCGACTTTGCCGATGGCCTCAGCCTGGACTCGACCGCCGTGGGCCGCAAGATCACCAGCAGCAACGACGCATTGACCGGCACCACCGGCCCCGACACTTTGGACGGAGGCCTGGGTGACGACACCCTCACAGGCTCGGACGGTGACGACGTGCTCTACGGTGACGCGGGCAACGACCTGCTCATTGGCGGCACCGGCCACAACAGCTACTACTTCGGCTGGGGCGATGGGCAGGACACCATCGGTGCCACCGCCAGCACCGATACCAGCGTATCGGATGCCATCCAGATGGGTTCGGGCATCACCATGGCCGATGTCGACGTGCTCGAAGACCAGGGTGACATGCTGATCCGCCTGCATGGCAGCAACGACACGCTGCGCATGACGGGCTACTTCGCCGATTCGGCCAGCTACCGCGTCACGGTTCGCTTTGACGATGGCAGCACCTGGAACGACGACGACCTGCAGCGCAAGCGTCAATCCTTCAACGAGGCGCTCACTGGCCTGCCGGGCTCCAACGTGCTGGACGGCGGTGGCGGCCAGGACACCCTCACCGGCGCCTCGGGCGACGACACGCTGTATGGCGATGGTGGCACCGACATCATCGACGGCGGTGGAGGCGCCGACACCTTCATCTTCGGCCGCAGTGATGGCCGTGACAGCATCGCAGTGGGCGGCACCAACTCGGGCGGTGACACGCTCAAGCTCGGCGCCGATGTCAATGTCAGCGATCTGGACCTCAGCCGCAACGGCTCCGACCTGCTCGTGGGCATCCGCGGCACGCAAGACCGCGCCACCTTGCAGGGCTACTTCGACATCCCCGCAGCCAGCCGCCCCGTCATCCGCTTCACCGATGGCCTCACCCTGGACGGCCTGGCCGTGGACCACAACCTGTTCGCCTCGGGCGATGTGGACGTGGCCCAGTCCGGCAGCGACCTGCTGCTCACCATCAAGGGTGGCAAGGACCAGGACAGCGTGCGCGTGCAGAACTACTTCAACGTGGCGGTGGCCGATCGCCTGCGCGTGGAGTTCCTCGAAGGCGGCAGCTGGGATGACACCCTCATCAGTCGCAAGCTGAGCAGCACCAACGACTCGCTGACCGGCACGGGCGCCGCCGACATGATGGACGGCGGCCTGGGCAATGACACCCTCAACGGAGGCGCGGGCAACGACACCCTGTATGGAGATGCCGGCAACGACCAGCTCGACGGCGGCGCAGGCCAGGACACCTACTTCTTCGGCCGCGGCGACGGCACCGACCGCATCGTCAACGCCACCAGCGGCGACGTGCTGGAGCTGGGCGCCGGCATCACGATGGCCGATGTCGATGTGTCCAACGCCTCGGGCGCCCTGCTGATTGCCCTGCGCGGTGGCAGCGACCAGGTCTACATCGATGGGTACTTCGCGACCGCTGCAGCCAACCGTGTTGCCGTGCGCTTTGCCGATGGCAGCTACTGGACGGGCGACGCCATCGACACCAAGCTGGCGGTCTCCAACGACGGCTTGTGGGGGCAGCCGCCTGCCGAATCCTTTGATGGTGGCCTGGGCGACGACGTGATCGCCGGCATGGAAGGTGACGACACGCTCTACGGCGACGCCGGCAACGACTGGATGGGCGGCGGCCAGGGCAACGACACCTACCTCTTTGGCCGTGGCGATGGCCAGGACACCGTGCAAGCCGATGGCTCGGATGCCGCCGGTACGCAGGACCGCCTGATCTTCGGCGCCGACGTGTTGCCCAATGACATCCAGGTGTCTGCGTCGGGCACCGCCGATTTGCTGCTGCAGATCGCCGGCACCACCGACAGCGTGCTGGTGCAGGGCTACTTCAACCGTGCACAGGCTGACCGCCTGGCCGTTCAGTTTGCCAATGGCTGGGCCTGGGATGCCGATACCGTCAACCGCAAGCTCAACGCCACTGACGATGTGCTCGCCGGCACCGCGGGCGAAGACCTCATCGATGGCGGCCTGGGTGCTGACAGCCTGCAAGGCCTGGCGGGCAACGACTACCTGGTCGGCGACGCCGGCAAGGACACGCTCGATGGCGGCCTGGGCGCCGACACCCTGGTGGGCGGCACCGAAGACGATACCTACATCATCGACAACACAGCCGACGTGGTGGTCGAGAAGCTCGAAGCCGACAGCGCCATCAGCTACGACGTCATCATGTCCTCCGTGAGCTACACCGCACCGGACAACGTCGAAGCCCTGGTGCTGACCGGCACGTCGGACATCAATGCCACCGCCAACAACACCGGCTGCGATCTCACCGGCAACACCGGCAACAACTACCTCAAGGGCGGAGACGGCCTGGACTTCATCTACGGGGATGACGGCGTCGACACGCTCGAAGGTGGCGCAGGCGACGACTACTACTACCTCACCGACAACAACGACACCGTGATCGAGCAAGCCGGTGGTGGCTTGGACCAAATCTGGGCCTATGGCGACGGCATCAAGATGGCCAACAACGTCGAGCGCCTGTACATGCAAAGCTACCTGGCCCGAACGGCCTACGGCAACGACGGTGCCAACCTGATGGCTGGCAACAACCGCGCCAATACCTTGTACGGCAATGGCGGCAACGACAAGCTGTTCGGCTACAGCGGCAACGACACGATCTACGGCGGCCTGGGCAACGACAGCCTGTATGGCTCACTGGGCAACGACACCTATCACTTCGCGCGTGGCGATGGTGCCGATACCCTCTATGACGTGGACGGCACGTCAGGCAACCAGGACCAGCTGGTGTTTGACGGCGCCATCAACGCCGACCAGGTCTGGCTGGCCCAATCCGGCAACGACCTGGTCGTGAGCATCATCGGCACCACGGACAAGGTCACCATCAACAGCTGGTACCTCGGTGGTGTCTACCAGGTCGAGACCATCGTGGCCAGCGGCAATGGCAAGACGCTGTCTGCGGCCAATGTGCAGAACCTGGTCAATGCCATGGCCAGCTTCACGCCACCGGCTGCCGGTCAGACCACCTTGCCTGCCAACTACCAGACGGCGCTCAGTGGCGTGATTGCCGCGAACTGGAGTTGAGCCATCGCTGAGCGGCTTCAGCGTTGTGCATAACTACACCCCCATGCGGGGGGGGGGGGGTAATACCCTTTGACAGACTACATAATCATTCCAAAATACTGTGAATTAATGTAAATGGATGGCGAACCGTCGGGATGCTTT
>JACPOH010000007.1 GCA_016185075.1 Aquabacterium sp.
GGAACTGGCTTTCCAGCACCTGCTGGCAGCGCGCTTCGTCCTGCTGGGCTTCCAGCTCGGCCTCGGAGGCCTGGTCGATGTCATCGGGCAGCCAGCGCGTGCTGGCTTCCTCGGCCGCGCGCGTGTCATCTGCCGTGGCCTCGGGGGCCACCTCGACGCGGTTGCGTCCAAGAGCTTTGGCCTTGTAGAGCGCCCGGTCGGCCCGCGCCTGCAGGGCCAGGGCCGAGTCATGCCCGCCGTGGGCCCAGAGGGCCAGGCCGGCGCTCACCGTGACATGGTCGGCCACGTCCGAGGCGCTGTGGGGCAGGCGCACGGCCGCGATGGCGGCGCACACGGCCTGCCCCGCCAGGCGCGCCATCTCGGGCGTGTGCCCCGGCAGGATCAGCGCGAACTCCTCGCCACCCAGGCGGGCGGCCTGGCCGCCATGAATCTGCGCCTGCATGGCCAGGATGCGGGCGATGTCGATCAGGCAGGCGTCACCGGCGGCGTGGCCGTAGGTGTCGTTGTAGTGTTTGAAGTGGTCGACGTCCACGGTCAGCAGGCCCAGGTGCAGCTGGCCACGGGTGGCCTGCTCGATGGCCTGCCTCAGGTTGGTGTTGAACTGCCGGCGGTTGTTCAGGCCGGTGAGCGGGTCCTGGATGGACAGCAGGTGCAGCTGTGCCGAGGTCTGGAGCAGCACCTGCCTTTGCTGGCCTTCCACCTTGCGCAGCAGCCAGTTGCGGCGCTCGCGGTGTTCGAATGCATAGTTGGCCAGCAGGGCAAAGGCATAGCTCAAGGCCATCAGGTGGGTCAAACTGGAGACCATCTGCGCCTGGTAGGGTGTCGAGCCCCTGACGAACAGGGCGTAGGCCGCAAACGAGATCAGTGCCGAGCCCAGGGACCAGTGAAAGCGCAGGCGAGCGGCGATGCAGCTGTACATCACCGGGACGGAGGCCATGGCCGAATGCGTGATGGCCGTGTCAGGTTTGCTGGCCGTGGCCATCCAGGTCACCAGCAGGCTCATGGCTGTGGCCAGCAGTGCCGTCGTGGCTTCGGCGTGCCAGTTGCGTCGGCGGTGGGCCGGGCTGAACCAGGTGCCCAGCAGGCAGGCCACTGCCACCGCCATCCAGATCCAGACCAGTAGCCACACGAAGGACGCGATCTCGGGCGTGGCCTCGTCGACGCTGCCAGAGCCGATCAGCACCCCCAGGCATCCAAGGGCGGCACACGACACCAGCAGCCTGCGGCGCGGCTCCAGGTTTTCTGCATCAAATTCCGCCGCGAGCGCCTTGGGAAACCGCAGGCTCCAGTGGCCGCGAGCGAGCACGGCTTCCGCCGAGTCGGACGCAGCGAGGCGCGCGGACCCGGTGTCGTCACGGCGAGGGGTGTCGTCGCGATGAAGTCGTACGGTCTGGTTCACAGCCGGTTATCGGCAGCAGGCAGGCCGGAACTGAGCGGGGCGTGGGCCATCGAGGAAGGCCTTCTGTGGGCGTGAAGGAGAGGGCGCCGGGCTGGGCCGGCTGGCATGGAGAATGCAAGAGGCTACTCGACCCCCTCTTTGGGGTCAACGCACCCCCCAAACATGGGTGTGTTTTTCTCGCCAAGAGCTGAATTAATGCGCTGGCCACCGCGTACTCCCCAGGCTGCGGGGCGCTTGGTCATGCGTTAGTGATCTGGCGCGTCGGGCCACATGGCCAGCCTGCTGATGGACTTCGACGTGGACCCTGCGCTGCGGCACTAGGCCTGCGCAGGGCGGCGGGGCTCAGGCAGCGCTCAACAGCGCTCAACACCGCTTAATAGGGCGATGCGGGGTTGAGCACCCCGGAGATGGCGTCCACGTAATACGGTGCGACGCCGGTCCAGTCGCTGAGGTTGAACACCGTGTTGGAGTCCGCCAGTTTGCGCACTTCGACGGTGCTCATGCTCAGCGGCTTGCCGGGGGCGCACACGGTGGGCGACTGCAGCGGCCTCAGGAAATACACCGCGCTGTCGCTGACGGTGGACACATTCGTCACGCGCCGGGCGGTGTAAGGCTGGTAGGCGCCATTGCCTTGCACCAGCAAGGCCGCTTCCACATCGACGCCGATGCCGCGGGCGGCGCTGGCGCTCAGGATGCCACCCGGACAGCCCTTCGTGCCCACGGGCGCCACCAGGCGGGCCATGAAGGTGATCAGGCGGCCCATGCGGTCACGGCTGTCGAGGTGGGTGTCCAGCACGGTGTTGGCCAGCGCCGGTGGGGTGATGAAGCCACCAGTCAGGCTCAAGGGGGACGGGTCCAGCGTCACGTACTTGTTGTAAGGGTCGGCCAGGGCTTGCGCCGAGGTGACGGTGCCGCGCAGGGCGCTGAAGTCAAACTGACCCAGCACCGCCATGCCCGCGCTGGTGCCGCCCAGGGGCGCATGGCGGGCCAGCAGGGCTTTCAGGGTGCGGTCCAGTTCCGTGCCTTTCCAGAAGCGGATGTAGTTGGCCTGGTCGCCGCCAGCGATGAACACCGCATCGGCGCGGGCCACCACGGCATTGACGAAGGGGTCGTTGGCTGCATCGACACTGGGCACGTTGAGCGTTTCGACCGAGCTCAGGCCGAGCGCGGCGCCCCCTGTCCAGCCATCGGCTGCCGGGGCCGTGGTTGACGACTGCGCGTTGCTGTAGAAGACGTAAGGCCCATAGGTGTCGCGGGCGGAGGCCTGCAGCACCACGAAGCGGCCACCTGATCCAGGCTGGATGCCGGCGCGGGTGATCATCCAGCGAAACGCTTCGTCCACATCCGGGCCGCCACCCATCAGCACCAGAGATGGGGTGGAAGGGGGCGTGGCAACCCGCACGGGCGCTTCAGGGTCGCCGGTGACGTAGTAGTCGTAAGGCTTCTTGCCGGCCATGGCCAGCGTGCACACACTGGCCAGCAGCAGGCCAAAGGCCCGGCGTGACCAGGTTGGTGCGGAGAAAAGGCGGTCTGTCATGTGCAAGGCTCCTGGGGCTCTTTTCACGAGGCGCAATCGCGGCGCGCCGGCGCATCCGTGTGCGGAACTTCACGTCCGCATTGCACGGTGTCGGTTCAACCCCTGTTGGGTCAGGGCGATTGTTGCCGAAGACAGATGAGCCGGGTGGGCCTGTTTGAGCCAGCCGGCGCATGCATGTCCCTTTTGACGTCCTCCTTTCATCTGGATCAAGAACCGGCCTCGCGCGAGATGGCCGTTCGGGTCAACAGTGCCCGCGAGCGGGCCATGCACGAATTGCTGCCCAACGCCATGTTGTTCAGCATGATCTGCACCCTGGGCACGGCGCTGGTGCTGCAGCACCGTGTGCACCACCCCTGGCTGGAGTGGTGGATGGCGGCGCGCATGCTGCTGGGCAGCGCCCGCTTCGCCTACTCGGCCTGGTTTCTGCAAAGCCGCCAGCCCGCAACGGGCCGCTCCTTGTTCACCTACCGCGCGCTCACCGCCGTGGACGGCATGACCTGGAGCGCGCTCGTCTGGGGCCTGACCCCGTTGGACCAGCTTGAAATCGCGGTGGTCACCATCAGCGTGATCATCGGTGTGGCCACATTGGGCACCTTCATCCTGCATGTGGACCTGCCATCCGTCGCGGGCTTCGTGTCGGCCATCATGCTGCCCAACATGGTCTTCACGCTGGCGCGCGGCGATGACCTGGGCGTTTATTGCGCAGGCGCCTTGCTGGGCACCTGGGTGATCCTGCTCACCGAAGGTCGGCGTTCGAACCAGCGCGTCAAGGAGCTGCTTGCCCTGCGGTTCGAGAGCGAGCAGGTGGCGCAGATCCGTGCGGAGGCCTTGCAGCAGGCCAAGGCGCTGAGCGAGGCCAAGAGCCGTTTCGTGGCCACGATGAGCCACGAGATGCGCACCCCCCTGCACGGCATCCTGGGCCTCACACGCCAGTTGCGCGCCAAAGAGCACGACATGCACCGCGTGCGCCAGCTGGACCTGATCAAGGGCTCGGGCGAACACCTGGTCAACGTGATCAATGACATCCTCGATTTCTCCAGCATCGAGGCTGGCCGCCTGCCTGTTCATGCGCAGCCTTTCAACTTGCGCACCCTGTTGCAGGAGATGGCGGAGACATCCAGGGCCACGGCACAGGACAAGGGGCTGAGTCTGTTCACCGACATCGACATCGCGCATGAGCTGGACGTGATGGGCGACCCGGTGCGCATCAGGCAGGTGCTGCACAACCTGCTGGGCAATGCCGTGAAGTTCACGCCACAAGGCCATGTGAAGCTGAGCGCTCGCTACGACGTGTCCGCCGGCGCGCTGTCGGTGCAGGTCAGCGACACGGGCATCGGGATCCCGGCGGCCGATGTCCCGCGTGTCTTCGAGGCTTTTCACCAGGCCGAGGGCACCTACCAGCGGCGTTTTGGCGGCACGGGGCTGGGGCTGACCATCTCGCGTGACCTGTGTCGCGCCATGGGGGGCGAGCTGCAGTGTGCCAGCGAAGCGGGCAAGGGCTCCGTCTTCAGCTTCAGGCTGCCCTTGCCGGTGCACCACGAGGTACCGGTGGTGGCGCCGGCGACACAACCGACACCATGCGCACCCGATGACCGCAGCGACGCACGGCCTGCCAGGCTGGAGGGCGGTCCTCACGTGTTGCTGGTGGAGGACAACCCGGTCAACGCCATGATCGCGGAAGCGGAGTTGCGCGCCTTGGGTATCCAGGTCAGCATGGTCGACAACGGCCGTGATGCGGTGGCCTGGCTCGCGCGCCAGCGCGCAGACCTGGTGCTGATGGATTGCGAGATGCCCATCATGGATGGCTTCGAGGCCACCCGCCTGATCCGGGCGCAAGAGCGCCAACGGCATCAGGCGCCAGTCGGGATCATCGCCCTGACAGCCAACGGCCAGGATGTGGTGGGGGATCGCTACCGTGCCGCCGGCATGAACGACCATCTGACCAAACCCTTCACGCCCAGCGACCTGACGCGCATGTTGAGGCGGCATCTGCATGACGCGGATGCCTGCAGTGGCTGGCAGGAGCTGGGTGTATGACGGTACCGACCTGTGGCGCCCGGGTTCGTGCCCTGCCATGTGCGCTGGCCTGTGCACTGGCCTTGACGCTGGCCATGCCTTGTCTGGCGGGCAAGCCGGCGTCGGCTGATTGGGTGCCTTCGGCCGACGGCACCGAGGTGGTCGACGTGCATGCGGATCAAGCCTGGGCCCGGTGCGTGGAAGGCATGCGCTGGGATGGCCAGACCTGTCGCGGTACGCCTGTGCTGGCCACGCACAAGGAGGCGCTGGCGCTGGCCAGTGCACGCCGACAGGCCGATGGGCTGGACTGGCGCCTGCCCCGCGTCACGGACTTGCGTCGCCTGGTCAACGAAACCGGCGCCAGGCGCGGCTTGTCGCAGGCCCTGTTTCCGGCCGCGCCGCATGACTGGTACTGGGCTGCCACAGCGAATGTGGATGCGTCGGCCGGCTCGGCCAACCCGTACAACTACGGCACCGTCATGCAAAGCCAGGACCACACCAGCCTGCGCCGCATGACCTTCGTCAACGGATGGGCGGTGGACATGGACACAGGCGACGCACGCGGGGACATGCCCAAACGCACATCGCGTTTGCCTGTCAGGCTGGTTCGCGCGCTGGACTGAGCTCAGCGTCGCGAGCTTGCGTGGTGCGGCCGGCTCATGTGGCGTGCCGCCTGCATGCCCGCATCGGTCGGGCAGGGCACGCCGTTGCGCATCTCGATCCAGCCAAAGGCCTGGTAATCAGCCAGGAAGCCAGGCGGCAACAAGCGCGCCTTGTTCTGGCTGATCATGTTCAAGTAGGCAAGGAAATCCCGCTCCAGCTCCTCGGCGCGCGAGGTGTGCATCGGGTAACTCGGTATGGGGTTGGTGTGTTGTCTCATCACGTCCATCCGGTTGCTGTATGGCTTCCTGACAAGCCATTTTGTCTGGCCTTGTTGCAGGCCACGCGACTGGTCCTTCACCCAGCGTCATGCCAACCGGTCACGCTTGACATGCCGGTCTTGTCGACCTCATTGCGTGCGCTGGGGAAACGAGTATGCGCCTGCGGTAAAAAAAAGCAAGCACGGTTCGCCCAACCCTGCTACAGTAGGTCCACTGCTGCAATTTGCTTACCTACGCAGCCTCAATCGTCTGATCCACGATTCGACTCTCACGTCGCCCTCTACGCCCGATCAGACTTGACGACCCGACAGACCGCGGTCGACCACTTCATCGGCGAGCCCACCCCCTTACGCAATGCATCGTTGACCTGCGTTGGCCATCCGGGCCCTCGCGTCGTCCGCTTGCATCCGTCCCGATCAGCACGGTCGCCCGGCGACCTCGTGTCTTACACCTTTACCTTTGAACTGCATACCCAACAACGCGCTCTCGGTCGGCAAGTACCTCTTGTCACCCCTCGTCAAACTCACTGAATCTGGTCAATACGCCGCCTCGGTCTCCGTGCGCAGCGGACGCGGTTGTGGCACCCACGACCGGATCTACCGTTTCACCCCCTTCTTTGCCACCCGCGAAGAAGCCACGCTGTACGCACTGGCCCAAGGCCAACGCTATGTACGGCAAGCAAGCTAAGGACATTCGTGGCCAAAGAAGACCTGATTGAAATGCGCGGCCAGGTGGACGAAGTCCTGCCTGATGCACGCTTTCGCGTCACCCTCGAAAACGGTCATGCGCTCATCGCCTACTCGGGCGGCAAGATGCGCAAGAACCGTATCCGCATTCTGGCTGGCGACAAGGTGTCCCTGGAGCTGTCTCCTTACGACCTCAGCAAGGGCCGTATCACCTTCCGCCATCTTGAACCCCGCATGAATGGCGGGCCCCCTCCCGTGCGACGCAAGTTCCGTTGAACACGCGTCTGCACATCTCACCCCTTCAATTTCTCTCTCGAAAGATCCATCATGGAAAACAAACTCTACGTCGGCAACCTGGCCTACTCTGTCCGCGACGACAACCTGCAACAAGAGATGGGCGCCTTCGGCCACGTCATGTCCGCCAAGGTCATGATGGACCGTGACACCGGCCGCTCCAAGGGCTTCGGCTTTGTCGAAATGTCCTCGGCTGAAGAAGCGCAAGCCGTCATCCGTGGCCTGCATGGCAAGACCGTTGAAGGCCGCGCGCTGGTCGTGAACCTGGCTCGCCCCAAGGAAGACCGTCCTTCGGGCGGCTACGGTGGTGGCAACGGCGGTGGTTACCGCGGTGGCCGCGGTTCGTACTGATCGAAGCCGTGCCATACTGAGCCCATGAACGTGCAGGCCTTGAACGCTTTGTCGCATCACCACCATCACCATGGTTCGCCATGGCGCCGTGGTCGTGCCTGCACGCTCGGCTTGCAAAAACCTTGAGACCTCAAGGCTGCAAGCAGCTCAGACAACACCGAAGGCGCCGCAAGGCGCCTTTTTCTTTGGCTGGCGCTTTC
>JACPOH010000008.1:0-950 GCA_016185075.1 Aquabacterium sp.
CGGCCTGTTTGGCTTCGAGCTTGAGCGGCAGGTGCGCAGCGATGGTGTCGGCCAGGCGGCCAGCATCATCGATACCGGAAATCGACGTCAGGATTTCAGGGGGGATCTTCTTGTTGAGCTTGACGTACTGGTCAAACTGCTGCGTCACGGCGCGGCGCAGCGCTTCCACTTCGGGCGTTACGTTGCCCTCGGGCTGCACCGGCACCACGTCAGCGGTGAAGTACTCGTTTTCGTCGTGGATGGCCGACGTATTGGCACGTTGCACGCCTTCAACCAGCACCTTCACGGTGCCGTCAGGCAGTTTCAACATCTGCAGGATGCTGGAGACGCAACCGATGTCGAACATGTCTTCCGCCTTGGGCTCGTCCTTGCCGGCGGCCTTCTGGGCCACCAGCATGATCTGCCGGCCAGCTTCCATCGCGGCTTCGAGGGCCTTGATGGACTTGGGGCGACCCACGAACAGCGGGATCACCATGTGCGGAAAGACCACGACATCGCGCAGAGGCAGCAGCGGCAGCGTGATGGTTTCAGAAGGAAGAATGGGGTGTCCAGACATATTGGGCTCACTTTCTCTGATGCCCACATGGGGCTTCAGCGATCAAACACAAGGGCACCGTGAAAACCAAGACGTACAGGGTTTTCAGCGGTGCCCGTCAGAGCAGAACTTCAATGGTTCGCTCAGGCACTGGCCTTAGCCTGTTCCCGATACACCAACAAGGGCTTGGCGTTCTCTTCGATGGTGGACTCATCCAGGACCACCTTTTGCACTCCTTCTTGTGTAGGCAATTCGAACATCGTGTCAAGCAACGACTGTTCCAGGATGGAGCGCAGACCACGTGCTCCAGTCTTGCGGGCCAAGGCCTTGCGGGCGATGGCAGCGAGGGCCGGCGGACGGATCTCCAGTTCCACACCATCCATGCTCAGCAGTTGCTGGTATTGCTTGACGAGTG
>JACPOH010000008.1:1020-2590 GCA_016185075.1 Aquabacterium sp.
GAGTGCATTCTTGGGCTCGGTCAGGATACGCACCAGCGCATCCTCGGTCAATTCGCCCAGCGTTGCCACCACGGGCAGACGGCCAACCAGTTCGGGGATGATGCCGAACTTGATCAGATCCTCGGGCTCGACCTCGCGGAAGACTTCGGAGAGCTTCTTTTCTTCCTTGCTCTGCACGGAAGCGCCGAAGCCGATGCCGGATTTCACCGATCGGTTCTGGATGACCTTCTCCAGGCCATCGAAGGCGCCGCCGCAGATGAACAGGATGTTGGTCGTGTCGATCTGCAGGAAGTCCTGATTGGGGTGCTTGCGGCCACCTTGTGGCGGCACCGAAGCCATCGTGCCTTCGATCAGCTTGAGCAGCGCCTGCTGCACGCCCTCACCCGACACGTCACGCGTGATGGACGGGTTGTCGGACTTGCGCGAGATCTTGTCGATTTCGTCGATGTAGACGATGCCGCGCTGGGCCTTCTCGACCTCGTAGTTGCAGTTCTGCAGCAGCTTCTGGATGATGTTTTCGACGTCTTCACCCACATAACCGGCTTCGGTCAGGGTGGTGGCGTCGGCGATCACGAAGGGCACGTTCAGCAGGCGAGCCAGGGTCTGGGCCAGCAGCGTCTTGCCAGAGCCGGTGGGCCCGATCAGCAGGATGTTGCTCTTGGCCAGTTCGACATCGGGCTTCTTGTTCTCGCCCGTGCCCATGTGCTTGAGCCGCTTGTAGTGGTTGTATACCGCCACGGACAGCGTGCGCTTGGCCGTGTCCTGGCCAATGACGTACTGGTCCAGGCTGGATTTGATCTCAGCCGGCGTGGGCAGGTCACTGCGCGCGGGGCGTGACTGTTCGGCTTCGGCGGCGACCTCATCGCGGATGATGTCGTTGCACAGCTCGATGCACTCGTCGCAGATGAAGACCGACGGGCCGGCGATGAGCTTTTTCACCTCGTGCTGGCTCTTTCCGCAAAAGGAGCAGTAGAGGATTTTTTCGCTGGAGGAGCCTTTTTTATCTGCCATGGTGCAGGCCTGTCATAGAGTCGGCAAGGTGGTTGAGGACATGATAAGACAAATGCCCCGGCGCCGATCCCCGTGAACTGCCCCATTCTGGCGCGGCATTTTTGCCACTTTGGGGTCAATCCGGAGACGCTTCAGGGCCTGTCTGTCAGATCACTGACGCTTGTCCAGCACCTTGTCGATGAGTCCGTAGGTGGCGGCCTCATCGGCCGACATGTAGTAGTCGCGTTCGGTGTCGTTCTGGATTTTTTCCAGGGGCTGGCCGGAACGCTCGGCCAGGATGCGATTGAGTTGCTCGCGTGTCTTCAGAATCTCGCGGGCGTGGCTTTCGATGTCCGTGGCCTGCCCTTGTGCGCCGCCCAGGGGCTGGTGGATCATGATCTTGGAGTTGGGCAGCGCAAAACGCTTGCCTTTTTCGCCCGCGGCCAGCAGGAAGGCGCCCATGGAGGCCGCCATGCCCATGCACAAGGTGGACACGTTGGGCTTGATGAACTGCATGGTGTCGAAAATCGACATGCCTGCGCTCACGCTGCCACCTGGCGAGTTGATGTACAGCGAGATG
>JACPOH010000008.1:2622-5010 GCA_016185075.1 Aquabacterium sp.
GTCGGGGTTCTCGCTCTCCAGGAACAGCAACTGGGCCACCACCAGATTGGCGCTGGCGTCATTGACGGGGCCAACCAGGAAGATCACCCGCTCGCGCAAGAGGCGGCTGTAGATGTCATAGGCGCGTTCACCACGACCCGATTGCTCAATGACCATGGGCACCAGGCCCAGGTTCTGAATGTCCGTTGCGCTCATGTGCTTCCTTCTGTAGGCGGCGCCTCGTCGCGAGAGGCGCGGCAAATGTGAGGTGTAAAAAGATTATGACGCTGGATACGCCTGGGTCGAACGCGAGAAAAAGCGCACGACTACCTTGGTCGTCTTTCCGTTGTTTGCAAGCACAGACAAGGTCGCACAAAACAAAAAGCACCTGCCTCCGCTCGGGATTGCAGGTGCATTTTTCAGCAGGCTGGCGGAAAACCGAGGGGTTCTCCGCAATCGCCCGGCGTTCACCGGGCTACGGCAAAACCCACTGCACTGCTGGGTGATCAGGCCGCGGCCTGTTGCCCCATCAGCTCTTCGAAGCTCAGCGCCTTGTCGGTGACCTTGGCCTTGGAGAGCACGAATTCAGCCACATTGCCTTCGATCACGACGGCTTCCACTTCAGCCATGCGCTGGCGGTCGCTCATGTACCAGGCCACCACTTGGGCGGGCTGCTCGTAGCTCTGGGCCAGTTCCTGGATGTGGGCTTGCAGTTGCTCGGGCTTGGCTTGCAGGTTGTTGGCCTTGACCAACTCGGCCACCGTCAGGCCCAGACGCACGCGGCGCTCGGCCTGGGGCTTGAACATCTCGGCGGGGATCGGGGCCTTGTCGGCGTCCTTGATGCCGCGAGCCTTCAGGTCTTCGCGGGCACCTTCGATCAAACGGTCAGCCTCGGCAGCCACCAGGGACTGGGGCAGATCGAAGTCGACCAGCTTCAGCAGGGCTTCCATCACGGCAGCCTTGTTGCGGGCGGCCACGCGGAACTTCACTTCGCGGTCCAGGTTGCGCTTGATGTCGGCGCGCAGGGCGTCGAGCGAACCATCGGCCAGGCCCAGGCCCTTGATGAACTCTTCGTTCAGCTCGGGCAGGTTCTGGGCTTCGACCTTCTTGACGGTCACCAGGAAGTCGGCTTCCTTGCCGGCCACGTCCTTGCCGTGGTAGTCGTCAGGGAACTTCAGGGGGAAGGTCTTGGAGTCACCGGCCTTCATGCCGCGCACGGCCTTCTCGAAGGCTTCGAGCATCTGGCCTTCGCCCACCAGGAACTGGAAGCCTTCAGCCTTGCCGCCTTCGAAAGGCACGCCGTCGATCTTGCCTTCGAAGTCGATGGTCACGCGGTCGCCATCAGCGGCGGCTTCAGCAGCCGGACGCTGGGCAAAGGTGCGACGCTGCTTGCGCAGGATTTCGATGGTGCGGTCGATGGCGGCGTCGTTGACTTCGGCCGTCACGCGCTCGACTTCGACCGACGACAGGTCGCCAATCTTCACTTCGGGATAGACCTCGAAGGTGGCGTCGAACTGCAGCTGGCCTTCAATGGGGCCGCCTTCTTTTTCGGAGATGCGGGGCTGGCCAGCCACGCGCAGTTGCGCTTCTTGCGCAGCTTGAGCGAAAGCCTCGCCCAGCTTGTCGTTGACCACTTCGTATTGCACGGAGTAGCCGTAGCGCTGGGCCACGACATTCATCGGCACCTTGCCGGGACGGAAGCCGTCAGCCTTGACCGTACGGGCCAGCTTCTTCAGGCGGGCATCGACTTCGGATTGCAGAACGTCAGCTGCCAGGGACAGCGTGATGCGGCGTTCCAGCTTGTCGAGGGTCTCCACGTTGATCGCCATGATGTGATCTCTCAGTAAATAAGAATTGAGTCTGGTGCGCGGGGGGGGACTCGAACCCCCACACCATTGCTGGCGTCAGGACCTAAACCTGGTGCGTCTACCAATTTCGCCACCCGCGCATTGACTGTGAAAAGTCCGGCCGCCGGCCGTTCCTGCGAAGCGGCTCACGAAGTGAAACAGTCTCACGCAGGCCCGCCCGGCACCCGGACTGGCTAATTTGGTCTGAACCGCCGATTCTAGCGCGGCTCAGACCATGTTTTGAGGGCTTCAGGCCGTTGTCGGATGGCGGTGAACCCTGAACCAGGCCGCGTACATGGCCGGCAAGGCCAGCAGGGTCAGCAGCGTGGCCACGATCAGGCCCCCCATGATGGCCACGGCCATCGGACCCCAGAATGCGCTGCGTGTCAGCGGGATCATGGCCAGCACCGCGGCCGCTGCCGTCAGCACGATCGGGCGGAAACGGCGCACGGCCGCCCCGACGATCGCATCCCAGGCCGGCACGCCCCGGGCACGGTCCTGCTCGATCTGGTCGATCAGGATCACCGAGTTGCGCATGATCATGCCCATCAGGGCGATCACA
>JACPOH010000009.1 GCA_016185075.1 Aquabacterium sp.
CACCACCACGATCACCAGGCCGGCCCACAGCATCTTGTCCACGGGCTTGCGCAGGGCTTTGAGCACCACGATCTGCAGCATGGTCATCACGATGACCACCACCGTGGCCAGCAGGACGGGCGCCTCGGTCACCCCCACCGTGCCACCCGATACGGCAAAGCCCAGATACTGGGTCATCCATTGGGCAGCTTGCGCCTTGTGCCCTTCTGCCCACTTGAAACTGGCAAAGAACAGGATGATGGGCAGCAGGTCGAAAAAGATCTTCATGACGGAGGCAGCCCAGTTGCGGGGCCGCGGGTTACCGCGATCAAGCGTCGCGCGGCACGAAGTCTAGCGCGGCAGAGTTGATGCAGAAGCGCTCACCCGTAGGTTGGGGGCCATCGTCGAAGACATGGCCCAGGTGCGCGCCGCAGTTCTGGCAGCGCACTTCGACACGGACCATGCCGTGGCTGTGGTCCATCACGCGCTCGATGATGCCCTCCTGCGCGGGCTGCCAGTAACTGGGCCAGCCGCAGCCGGCATCGAACTTGGTATCGGACTCGAACAGCCTGGCGCCGCAGCAGATGCACTTGTAGGCACCATCTTCGAAATGATCCCAATAACGCCCGGTGAAAGCCCGCTCGGTAGCGGCCTGACGCGTGACCTGGTAATCCATGGGGTCGAGTTGCGCACGCCACTCGGCATCGGACTTCTTGACTTTGTAGTCGCTCATGATGAACAGGACACCTCAATGGCCTGGGCCCATTCGGGCGGAAACCCTGCGTCGGCCTCGGCACCGGGCTGTTCGTCGAACGGCCGCTGCAAGAGCTGATGCAGGCGCTGCACTTCACTGTAATCGCCCTTTTGCGCGCGCTGGATGGCCACCTCGGCCATGTGGTTGCGCAAGACATAGACGGGGTTGACGCGGCGCATGCGTTGCGCACGTTCGGCGTCCACACTGCCCTCCGCCTGTAGCCGTGAGGCGTAACGATGCGCCCAGACGTCAAAGGCGGCGCGGTCCAGAAAGAGATCCCGCACCGGAGCATTGGCTGCGTGCTCAGGCGGCAGGTCAGCGCGGTAATCGCACAAGCGCCTGAAAGTGATGGTGAAGTCCGCCTTGCTGGCGGCCATCGTATGCAGCAAGGCCACAGCCAGTTCACCATCCTCATCCTGCGACGCTTGCAGACCCAGCTTCGCGCGCCAGCGGGCCCGCATGGCTTCAGGGAAGCGTTGCTCGTAGGTCTGAAGCACATCGATCACGACCTGGGCATCATCCTTGGCCTCAGGGATCAGCGGCAGCAAGGCCTGGGCCAGCGCGCGCAGGTTCCAGTACCCGATCTGAGGCTGGTTGTTCCATGAATAACGCCCTCGGTCATCCGAGTGGTTGCAGATGTGGTTCGGGTCGAACGCATCGAGAAACCCAAAGGGGCCGTAATCGATGGTCAGCCCCAGGATGGACATGTTGTCCGTGTTCATCACCCCGTGGCAGAAACCCACGGACTGCCAGTGCGCCATCAACTCCGCGGTGCGCTTGACCACGCCATCCAGCAGCGCCAGGGCGCGGTTCGGCTCGTTTGCCAGTTCAGGGTAGTGGTGCTCAACGACAAAATCGACCAGCGCCTGCAAGGCGTCCAGGTGGCCAGGCTCGCCACTGTGGGCGAAATGCTCGAAATGGCCGAAACGGATGAAGCTGGGCGCCACCCGGGTGACCACGGCCGCCGTTTCGATCGTCTCGCGCCGCACGGGCTGGGGCGAGGCCACCAGACTCAAGGCCCGCGTGGTGGGCACGCCCAACCCATGCATGGCCTCGCTGCACAGGTATTCCCGAATGGATGAGCGCAGGACAGCCCGTCCGTCGGCCCGCCTCGAATACGGCGTGGCGCCCGCCCCCTTGAGCTGGATCTCCTGAGGCCCGATGGGCGAGTCGACCTCACCCAGCAGCAGGGCCCGCCCGTCGCCCAATTGCCCGGCCCACACACCGAACTGATGCCCACTGTAGACGGACGTGAACGGCGCCATGCCCGGCCAGGCGGCGTTGCCGCTGAACACGCTCAGCGCACCGGGCAGGCCCGCAGACTCAGCCCCCAGATGCCAGTGCTCGGGCCAGCCGATATCGGCTGCCAGCCCCTGGTTGACCGCCACCCACGCCGGCATGGGCAAGGGGTCACCCTGCCAGCTCACACCCAGCGGCGCCTGCCATCTGGCCTGCGTCTCGGCGCTCAACCGTGCGAACCGGTTGAGCCATTGCTCAGGCTCCGGCGACCAGGAAAAGTTCTGTAAAGGAGGGGATGACAGAGGGGCAGACATGTGGCGCAGTTTAGACAAGCCCCCCTGTCCCTGGGGAGAGGTCGGCTAATGCCCTGCACCTGGCTGTCCTAAGATGCCGCACCAATTGACTCTATCGGGAAGTCGAACGTGGATATCGTGCTGTTCATGAAGTCAGCCCTGATGGGCATTGTGGAAGGGCTCACCGAGTTCCTGCCCATCTCCAGTACCGGCCACCTGATCCTGGCTGATTCCCTGCTGGACTTCGCACGCAGCACCGGCGCCGACAAGGCCAAGGTCTTCGAGATCGCCATCCAGACGGGCGCCATCTTCGCCGTCATCCTGGTCTACATGCAGCGCATCAAGGAGACCGTCTCGGGCCTGTTCTCAGACCCGAAGGCGCAGCGCTTTGCGCTGAATGTCTTCGTTGGCTTCCTGCCCGCCGTCGTCATGGGGCTGGCGGTTGGCAAGGCCATCAAGGCCCATTTCTTTACCGCCACGGTGGTCGCCACGACCTTCATTCTAGGGGGCGTGATCATCCTGATTGCGGAACGTTTCGCCGCCCAGCGGCCAGAACAACGTGTGCAGACGGTGGACGACATGAGCCTGATGGATGCACTCAAGGTTGGCGTGATTCAGTGCCTGGCCTTGATCCCGGGCACCAGCCGCTCGGGCGCCACCATCATCGGCGGCATGTTGATGGGGCTGTCGCGCAAGGCCGCGACCGATTTCAGCTTCTTTCTGGGCATCCCGACGCTGATTGGTGCCGGGGTCTACAGCCTCTACAAGGAACGCGCACTGCTGTCGATGAATGACCTGCCGCTGTTCAGCGTGGGCCTGGTGTTCGCGTTTGTGTCCGCCTGGCTGTGCGTGCGCTGGTTGATCCGCTACGTCTCCAGCCACAACTTCGTGCCCTTTGCCTGGTACCGGATCGCTTTCGGCATCTTCATTCTGGTGTCGGCCAACATGGGTTGGGTGACCTGGGCAGAGTAAGCCCCCGGCGAGCGGGCATCGCACAATACGGGCATGAGCCTGCGACAACAAGCCCTGCAGATCCTGCTGATCTGTGACCCGCACGAGAAAGCCCTGGCCGCCCAGGCCTGCCTGGCAAGCGCACCAGGCGCTACCGCACCGATGCTGAGCGAGCCCGATAGGCTGGCCGAGATCACACCGACACCCGAGCAGGCGGCACGCCTGCCTGGCCGCCCTGCCCGGCCCGCGCTGGTGCCGGCCAAACAGGTGCCCTCGCGCTCCCCGTTCACCCTGGAGGGCCGTGCCGCCCTGCTGCATGCCATCTGCCATATCGAGTTCAACGCCATCAACCTGGCCCTGGATGCGGTCTGGCGCTTTGCCGGCATGCCCGCCGACTTTTACAGCGACTGGCTGCGCGTGGCCGCCGAGGAGGCCCTGCATTTCAATCTGCTGCGCGAGCACCTGCAATCACTGGGCTACGACTACGGCGATTTCGACGCCCATGACGGCCTCTGGAGCATGTGCGACAAGACCAAGGACGACATCCTCGCGCGCATGGCCCTGGTGCCGCGCACGCTGGAAGCGCGAGGGCTGGATGCCACCCCCCTCATCCAGGACAAACTGACGCGGGCCGGCGACCAGCGCGCCGTCGACATCCTGGACATCATCCTGCGTGACGAGGTGGGCCATGTGGCGATTGGCAACCGCTGGTTTCACCATCTGTGCAAAGCGCGGGGAGAAGACCCCGTGACGCTCTACCCGCAACTGGTGCAACGCTACGAAGCGCCTCGCCTGCGCCCGCCCTTCAATGAAGCGGCGCGCAAGGCAGCCGGCTTCACGACCGAAGAGCTGGCCTTCCTGCTCGGTGTGGACTGAGGCGCTCAACCGCGTGGGTGGTGGCGCGCATGCAATTGCCGCAGCCGCTCGCGTGCCACATGCGTGTAGACCTGGGTGGTCGAGATATCCGCATGCCCAAGCAGCATCTGCACCACGCGCAGATCGGCGCCATGGTTGAGCAAGTGCGTGGCAAACGCATGGCGCAGGGTATGAGGCGACAGGGGCTGGGTGATACCCGCCAGCACGGCGTACTTCTTGATCAGCTTCCAGAACATCTGTCGCGTCATGGGGCCACCCCGCGCGGTGACGAACAAGGCGTCGCTCATCTGCCCGCCCAGGATCAAGGGCCGCCCCTTGTCCAGGTAACGCTGCAGCCACTCGCCAGCCTCGGCGCCAAAGGGCACCAGCCGCTCCTTGCTGCCCTTGCCCATGATGCGCAGCACCCCTTCGTTGAGGCCCACGTGCACCGACTTGAGCGCCACCAGCTCGCTGACACGCAGGCCGCTGGCATACAGCAGCTCCAGCATCGCGCGGTCTCGCAGGCCCAGGGGTTCATGGATGTCGGGCGCCGCCAGCAAGGCTTCGACCTGCTGTTCGCTCAGCGTCCCTGGCAGGCGCATGCGCTGCCGCGGGGCGTCCATGCGCACGGTGGGGTCCACGCGGGACAAGCCCTCGCGCAAGGCCCAGCGGAAAAAGCGCCGAAACACGCTCAGACGCCGCCCCGCCGACGAAGGTCGGGAGGCCGCATGACGCGCTGCGGTGTAGCCCTGCAGGTCGGCCTCACTGGCCTGAATCAGCGTGCGTCCGTCTGCGTGCTCGGCCAACCAGACGCTGAGCCCTCGCAGATCGCGCCTGTAGGCCGCGAGCGTGTTGTCGCTCAGCCCGTCTTCCAGCCAGACCGCATCAATGAAGCTGTCCAGGTGCGGGTCCTGGCCCAGATCAGAAACCACCACGCAGCAGGCCTTCCTTCATGCGGCGGTCCACCGGGTGGTCACCCACAAAAATCTTGAGCACGCACCGATACAGGTCATCACCCGACACAGGCTGACCGACCACCTTGTCGTTGTGGCGAAGGCTGACGCCCCTGTCGGGAATGAAATCGAGGTCAAGCGTATCGCCTGCCTGGAGGTCTCCCACGCTGTCGATCAGGGCCGCCAGGGTACTCAGGCGATCGCCCAACCGAGCCCGCACGGCCTCCGTCTCGTGGTCTTCAATGCGCCCGACAAGCGAACGGGTCAGCTCGTGGCTGGGGGCCTGGAGCATGATCTTGAGCCGAATGCGCTTGGGCCCAGGCATGGCCAGCACCTGGGCCGCATCCTTGCTCGGTGCAGAGAGGTACAGGCCGGCCACAAAGGCCTTGATCCAGGCCACGCCGCGCAGGCCGAGGCCATTGAGTCGCAAGTTGCGGTCTGCGAGGTTCATGGTGCTGTCAAACCGCTGCCCTTCCAAGCTTGGCGCGCGCACCTCGCTGGCAGCACAGGCGGGCAGCGGCAAGCCCAGCCCCGCTGCAAGCCCCAGTGACAACACCACCGCGCCGAGCCGATGGGCCGAACGCCAGATCCAGTTCACAGAAGACATGAACACCTCATCCCGACAAAGACGTGCCTGCTGACTTCAACGCCTTGGACGTGCGCAAGGCTGACAAGGCCACACAGGGCCCTGCGTAAACTATCGCAAAAGAAAACAGCCTGCAGAAATCGGGCTGGAAGACCCGGATTCTGCAGGCTGCACCCCACGTGGGGGAAGCGTGCTCAGCGACCAACGCCAGTCAGGCGCGCAGCACGCACAAGGAAAGATCGATCACAAGCGATCAGGGAGCGGGGACGTAAGGCGTCATGGACACAGGCTTGCTGCGGAAGGCCACCAGGATGTCCTGGGTCAGCGAACCGAAGTCGGTGTCGTCCAGCACGCCGCGATTCGAAGCCGGCAGCTTCAGGCCCAACATGAAGGAGTCTTTGGTCTCTTCCGTCAGGAAAAGCTTGTCCAGCACTTCGTGCGCCGTGATCGTCAGGGGGAACTTGTACTTGATACCCAGCTTGGCGTTCACGTTGTAGTTGTAGATGGCCTGTTGCTTGACGGTGCTGGCCGTGGTGTTGGCGGTGGCCTTGACGGTCACGTCAGCCAGCACTTGCTTGCGCGTGTAGTCGATGGTGAAGTTGGCCAGGGTCAGGGCGTAATTCACACCGCGGGACGTACGGGCAAATTGCAGCGCAGAGCCTCGTGCGTCACCCTTGGCGATCGACAGGCCAGAGCCGATGGTGATCGTGGTGATGGGCAGGTTGTAGGCGTTGGTGGTGTTGGGCACGGCGGTGGCGTTGCCCAGGGGGATCACGGTCACGTTCTGCAGACCGAAAGCGTCCATGGCCAGGTCAGAGAAGGTCTGCACGGAGTTGGCGACCAGCGCGTTCGTCGGGATCGTCAGGCCGGCGTGAGCCGAGGCGGTTGCGGCAACCAGCGCTGCAGCGATGGAAACAGAGCGCAGGGACAGGGGGGAAAAACGCATCTCGAGAACTCCTAATCGGGTCAGATTGCTTGCTTGTGGCAAGGCGTGTTGGTGTAGTAAGAATGGTGCCCCACGCCGCCCTCCCCGGAGCCCCCTCGGCTCGGGGGGAGGTATCGCGAAAAATGTGAAGAAAACCCGCAAATCTAGGGTTGCCACCTAGCACGCTTGCGGGGTTTTTCTCAGGGGTTCTACCAAGTACTCAGCAAAAACACGCAACCCGATCAGGTTACCCCTGGTGCTCAGAACTCGCCGCTGTTGTAGGCGCGGCGAATCTCTTCCATGGCCTGCTCCAGCTTGGCCTGGGTGCGCTCGGCCGGATTGGTTTTGGCCTGCCACTCGGCAAAGGCCGTGGCCTGGCGGCGCTTGAGCTCGATCTGGCGGTTCTTGGCCTGCATTTGCTGCTCGTCTTCGCTCATCGGCATGATGGCGTTGAGTTTGGCCTGTTGCTCTTCCAGTCGCTGGTTGCGCTTGGCTTCATCGGTCTCGATGTCAGCCAGCAGCACTGCGCTCATCAGATTGGCCTCGATGGGCGTGAACTCGCCACCAGCCAGCCGATCGGGCAGCTCGCTGAGCAAGGCCTGCGCCATGCGCTGGCGCTTTTTGGCCTCCTTGGTTTCATCCAGGGTCTGCCAGGCCTCGAAGGTGTGCTGGTATCTCAGGTAACCCACGATGCGCGCGGCTTCCGTCTTCTGCGCGCCCATCTTGTCGAGCACCTGGTTGAGGATCGTCCAGTCGTCAGGCTGGATGTCCGACGGTCGGCCATCGGACGACACCGAGGGTTTGAGTACGGCCGCGGGATCGTCACTGCCCACACCTGGCTGCAGCCAACCTGAAGGCGCGCCTTTGCCATCGGCCAGCACGACACCTTCGCGCTTGTCGCCATCCTGTTGGCCAAACCACCAGTAGGCTGCGCCGCCAGCCACCGCGACGGCCAGACCGATGGCACCCAGTTGCCACGATTTAGAACGTTGATATGTGATCATCTTTGGAATACCTCTACGAACATGTGCCCGAATGCTCGCAGTCTGCACCAACAAGCCGACGTGTTGCGGCCAGCACAAGCGGCGTTGCCAAAAAACAAGTCCTGCAAACCATACAACCGTTTGCAGGACTCAAAGAGCTACTCGAGAGAGAGACAGAGGCGGGGTCAGCCCCGCCATGGATCCGACTGACCCAGGATTACTGAGGAACGTACGGGGTGGTCGAAACGGGCTTGTCGCGCAGCTTGACCAGGATGTCCTGGGTCAGCGTGCCGAAGGTCGTGATCGAGTCCAGCGCAGCGGACAGCACCACGTTCAGTGCCAGCGCCGACTTCTGCATGGCGCTCATTTCAGGCGTCAGGGTCAGTTGGTCCAGCACTTCGTGGCCGGTGATCGTCAGGGGGAACTTGTACTTGATGCCCAGCGGCGTGGCCACGTTGAAGTTGTACACGGCCATTTGCTTGGTCGTGGTGCCGCCCAGGGGTGTGGCGTCGGCCAGCACTTGCTTGGTCTTGTAGTTGAGGGTGAAGTTGGCCAGGGTCACGGCGACCTTGCCCAGCTTGCGGTCAACGCGGGAGATTTCCAGTGCCGAGCCCTTGGCGTCGCCAGCAACGATCTTCAACGAGTTGTCGATGGTGATCGAGGTGATGGGGAGGCTGAAAGCGCCCGCCACATTGGGCACGGCGGTGGCGTTGCCCAGCGGGGTCACGACCACACCGCCCACATCGAAAGCGTCCAGGGATTCTTGCGAGAAGGCTTGAACCGAGTTGGCAACCAGGCTGTTGGCGGGGATGGTCAGGTTGGCGTGAGCCGATGCGCCGGCAGCGACCAGTGCGGTTGCGACAGCGATCGAGCGGAACGACAGGGCTTTTTGCATTTCGATGCTCCTAGAGTGTTGCTTGCTGCTATCGAGCGAAGCGGTGTTGATGTGCGATTAATGTTGCCCGAGCGCCGATTTTCCTACCCCCCCTGCTTCGGGGATGGAAGCCCCCCGAAAGCAGCCCAAAAACGTCAAACTCAGGGTAACCCTTGACGTAAAAAGTACCACCCGAATTCGGGATTCCACCATCACCCGGTAGATGGGGGCTGTTTTGGCATCCTTTCAATGCCTGCTCCCCGCCTGTTTGCCCGATGCGCGCCTCATGACCTCTTCGCTTCCCACCCGCCAACCGCCGCGCGCCATGCAAGAGGATGACCTTGACGCCGTCATCGAGTTGCAAAAGGTTTGCTACAGCGCTGAATTTCACGAGCCAAAATCGTCGTTTGCATCCAAGCTGCGTGCCGCACCTGACAGTTGCTGGGTCGCTGCCGGGCCAGACCGCCTGCTCGCCTATCTGGTCTGCCTACCCATCGAGGGGGACGCCTTACCCGCCTTGCACGCCCCCGATTGGTGTAAGCCACATCAGCCCGACTGGCTGTACCTCCACGACCTGGCCATTCACCCCGACGCACGCGGGACGGGGCTGGCCCGCGCGATGCTGCACCAGGCCACCACCGCGGCGCACAGCCAAGGCCTGAGCACCATGGGTCTGATCGCGGTACAAGGCTCCGTGCCGTTCTGGAGCCGGCATGGCTTCGCGCCGGCCACTGCGCCGGTCGCGCAACTCATGGCCAAGAAACTGGACTCGTTTGGGGAGGATGCGGTGTTCATGCTGCGCCAAGGCATCGCTTCTTGATGTCGCTTGACGTCAATCAAGTCCGCGTCAACCAAAAGTCATACGATTGACTGACTTGTGAAGTTGATCCCCCCCATCTGCCTGCGGTCATGACCTCCCCCCGAATCCCAGAAGCCAGCCGAGGCACCCTTGCCAGAGAACGCATGGTCCTGGGCGCACTCGACCTGTTCGGGCGACACGGCTTTGATGCGACCACGACCCGGATGATCGCGCAGGCCGCCTCCATGAACCTGGGCGCCATCCCGTATTACTTCGGCAGCAAGGAAGATCTGTACGCCGAGGCGGCGGGCCACCTCGCCAGCTTTATCGAGCAGGAACAGGCCGCACCGCTGGCGCGCCTGCGCGAGCAAAGTGCCATGGCATCGGGCGTGCCAGAGCTCATCGAGTTGGTTGTCGACTTCCTGATCAGCCAAACACGCCTGCTGTTGGCCGACAGGGTACCCATAAGCTGGGTCCAGTTCTTCCTGCGCGCCCAGACCGAACATGGCGAAGCATTCGAGCGTTTCTTTGCGCAAGTCGTTGAACCGTCGCAGCGCAGCCTCAACGAGGTGCTGGCGCGCATCATGCAGCGCCCACCGGACGACTTCCGTACGCGCACCTTGTCCTTTTTTCTGTTTCATCAATTCATCTGTCTGCGCCTTGCAGACTCGGTGCTGATGCGTCGGCTTGACTGGGACGCCATCACCCCGCAACGCGTCGAGCAACTGCTCGATGTGCTCACACCACCTCTGCGCGCCCAGTTGCTGAGCGCTGCCAACCTGCCCATCACGCCATGAGCAAGAAAAACACCCCCTGGATCATCCTGGCTGTCGCCATCTGCGTCGCTGGCGGCGTGGCCTGGTGGGTCAACAGCCATCGCGATCCGATTCCCGCCGGGCTGATTCGCAGCAATGGTCGGCTGGAAGTCGAGCGCATCGAGATCGCCGCCAAATACCCGGGTCGCATCATCGAGTTGCCGGTCAACGAAGGGGATCTGGTCAAGGTGGGTGACCTGATCGCGCGCCAGGACAGCACCGAGCTGGTCGCGCAACGCGCGGCCGTGGAGGCCGCTCGGCAACGCGCCAGCCAGGCGATGTCGCGCGCGGCGGCCGAAACCGAGGTGCGCAAGGTGCAGGCGCGGATCGCGCAGCTGGAACTGGACCACACCACCAGATTGAAGCAGGATGCCCTGGTCTCTGGCGCCGAGGTGGAGCGCCGGCAGGCTCAGCGTGACGGCGAGAACGCGGGCGTCAAGGTGGCGACCGCCGCCATCGGCGAGGCCACGGCAGCGCGCTCGGAAGCCGAAGCTCACATGAAGCGCCTGGACATCGCCATCGAAGACATGAGCCTGCGCGCCCCCGTCAATGGTCGAATCGAGTACCGGGTGGTCGAGCCAGGCTCGGTCATTCCCTCGGGCGGTCGCGTGGCCACCTTGCTGGACACCTCCAATGTGCACATGACGGTGTTCCTGCCCACCTCGATCGCGGGCAAGCTGCAAGTGGGTGACGATGCCCGCATCGTGCTGGATGCGGCAACGCAGTTCGTCATCCCCGCACGCGTGTCCTTCGTGGCGGCGGAAGCGCAGTTCACACCCAAGTATGTGGAAACCACCTCCGAGCGGGACAAGCTGGTTTACCGCGTCAAGCTGAAGGTGCCCACCGAGGTGGCCTCGCAGTATGCGTCCTACGTCAAGGCTGGCTTGACAGGCTATGGCTTCGTGCGCACGGACAAGTCGGCGAAATGGCCCGACAACCTTGCCGTCAAGCTGCCACCTGTCGACACGGCGAAGAACTGACGCAGGGACGACACGATGAACCGCCCACAAGCTGCCCCCGCGGCGGACGCCCGCCAGCAACTGGCGGTGCACATCCAGGATCTGGGCCACACCTATGGCGCCACGCGGGCCATGGACCATGTCGACCTGGCCTTGCCGGCAGGCAAGACGATCGGCCTGGTCGGCCCGGACGGCGTGGGCAAATCAACCCTGTTGTCGATCATCGCCGGCGTCAAGCGGCTTCAGCACGGTCGCGTGGAAGTGCTCGGCCTGGACATCGCCTCGGCTGACAACCGGGCGAAGCTGGCTCCACGCATCGCCTTCATGCCACAAGGCCTGGGCCGCAACCTCTACCCCACCCTGTCAGTGGCCGAGAACATCGACTTCTTTGCCAGGCTTTTTGGCCAGGGTGCGGCAGAACGCCAGTCGCGCATTCAGCGCCTGATGGACGCAACAGGCCTGGCCCCCTTCCACGACCGGCCAGCGGGCAAATTGTCAGGTGGCATGAAGCAGAAGCTCGGCCTGTGCTGTTCGCTGGTGCACGACCCCGATCTGCTGATTCTGGACGAGCCCACCACGGGCGTGGACCCTCTGTCACGCCGGCAGTTCTGGTCGCTCGTGGAGACGCTGCGCCACGAGCGCCCCCACATGACCGTCATCGTGGCCACCGCCTACATGGAAGAAGCCGAGCGCTTCGAGTACCTGGTGGCCATGGATGCGGGCCGTGTCCTCTTGTTCGACGGCACCCGGGCGGTGTTGGCGCGCACACCTGAAAAAACGCTCGAAGCGGCCTACATCGCCATGCTGCCACCGGACAAACGCGGCAGCGGAGAACCACTGCTCATCCCGCCGCGTGACAGCATGGACGGGCCACCCGCGATCGAAGCCAGAGGCCTGACCCGGCGCTTTGGCGACTTCATTGCCGTCAACGACGTGAGCTTCCGCATCGAGCGCGGCGAGATCTTCGGCTTCCTGGGTTCGAATGGTTGCGGCAAGACCACCACGATGAAGATGCTGACGGGCCTGCTGGACATCAGCAATGGTGAAGCCATGTTGCTGGGCCAACCCATCGATGCCCACAATCTGGCCACGCGCATGCGGGTGGGCTACATGTCGCAAGCCTTCTCGCTGTATGAAGAGCTCACCGTGCGGCAGAACCTGCTGCTGCACGCCAAGCTGTATCAGCTAGAGGGGCCTGGCACGGACACCGCCATCGAGGACGGCCTGCGCCGTTTTGACCTGGCCGAGCACGCCGATGCGAAACCCATGCAGTTGTCCCTGGGCATGCGCCAGCGCCTGCAACTGGCGGCAGCGTGCCTGCATCGCCCCGAGGTGTTGATCCTCGACGAGCCGACTTCGGGTGTGGACCCTGCGGCGCGGGACCTGTTCTGGCGCCAGCTGGCCAAGCTCTCGCGCGAGGAGCACGTCACCATCTTCGTGTCCACGCACTTCATGAACGAGGCCGAGCGCTGCGATCGCATCTCGCTGATGCACCGCGGCACGGTGTTGGCCGTCGGGTCACCCCAGGCCTTGCGTGACAGCAAGCAGGCGGATTCCCTCGAAACCGCTTTCATTGCCTATCTGGAGGAGGCCGACGACACCGTTCAGGTGGCACAAGCCGCAGCGACCGTGAAGGCCAGTACCCCCAAGCCGGCCACACCATCCCAAACGGACGCAGGTGCAGGCGTGACTGCCACTGCACCTCGCCATGCCCCACACATCAGCCCGATGTTGTGGCTGTCCCGCACCTGGGCCTTTGCGCGGCGCGAGGCCATGGAACTCAAGCGCGACCCCATTCGCCTGACGTTTGCGCTGCTGGGCCCCATCATCCTGTTGGTCACTGCCGCCTGGAGCATCTCTTTTGACATCGAGCACGTGGCTTTCTCGGTACTCGACCATGACCAGAGCTACGACAGCCGGCAGCTGATCGAGCACTTTGACGGCTCGCGCTACTTCGATCAACACGCCCCCTTGCGGGACATGGCCGACATCAACCGCGCCCTGAAGTCACACGATGTGTCCCTGGTCGTCGAGATCCCGCCCGACTATG
>JACPOH010000010.1 GCA_016185075.1 Aquabacterium sp.
CATGAAGCGCATCGCCCAGGCACTGGTCAACGTGCAAGGCAACATCCTCATCACCGGCCACACGGACAACCAGCCCATCCGCTCGATGCGCTTCCCCTCCAACTGGCACCTGTCGCAAGAGCGGGCCGACACCGTGCGGGATCTGCTGCAGGCCAATGGCGTGGCCAAGGAACGCATCCGCGCCGAAGGCCGCGCCGATGGCGAACCGGTGGTGGACAACACCACACCGGCCAACCGCGCGCTCAACCGCCGCGTGGAGGTGATCCTGTTCGTGGCCCGTGAGAACCCGGCAGCCAACGGCAACGCAGCCCAAGAGACACAACCATGAAGAAGCTGCTGTCCTTCCTGTTCAACGGCACGGTGCTGGCCATCATCGGCCTGCTGGCCCTGTCGCTCGTCATCTGGATCGTGGGGCCACTCATTGCCGTCGGCACGGTGCGCCCGCTGGAATCGGTCTGGTCCCGCCTGATCCTGATCGGCCTGATCGTGGGCATCTACGCGCTGGTCAAGGTCATCGGCGCCATCCGCGCGAAGAAGGCCAACCAGGCCGTCGTCAACCAGCTGGTGGCCCCTGCGCCCAAAGGCGCCGATGCCCCGCCCGAAGCGCCTGAAGTCAAGCTGCTGCGCGAGCGCTTCGAGAAGGGCATGGAGACGCTCAGGAACGCGCGCTTCGAAGCGCACAAGGGCGTGTGGTCGGGCCTGAAGGCCCGTGCCGGCAAGCGTTACCTGTACGAGCTGCCCTGGTACATCATCATCGGCGCACCGGGCTCGGGCAAGACCACGGCCTTGCTGAACTCGGGCCTGCGCTTCCCGCTGGCGACACCCGGCAGCGGCGCCCAAGGCCTGCCTGGCGTGGCCGGCACACGCAACTGCGACTGGTGGTTCACCGACCAGGCCGTGCTGCTGGACACCGCCGGCCGCTACACCACGCAAGACAGCGACCACCAGGCCGACCAGACCGCCTGGAACGGCTTCCTGCAACTGCTCAAGCGGGCCCGCCCGCGCCAGCCCGTCAACGGCGTGCTGGTGACCGTGTCTGTGCCTGATCTGCTGACCAAATCGGCCGCCGAACGCCAGGCCCAGGCGGCCGCCGTGCGCACGCGTCTGCAAGAGTTGCACGAGCAACTCGGCGTGCGCTTCCCCATCTACCTGATGGTGACCAAGTGCGACCTGCTGTCGGGCTTCATGGACACCCTCGGCGAGCTGGACCGCGAGACCCGCGCCACACCATGGGGCTTCACCTTCAAGCTCGACGAACAGCAGCACTCCGACGCATCGGCCTTCCTGCAAGAGTTCGATGCGCTGGAAAAGCGCCTCACCGACGGCCTGATCGACCGCCTGCAGCTGGAGCATGACCCGGCCCGCCGCGCCCGCATCTACGCCTTCCCGCAGCAGTTCGGAGGCCTGCGCAATGTGCTCAAGGCCTTTGTGGACGATGTCTTCTCGCCTTCGCAGTTCGAGCAGAACCCGCTGATCCGCGGCGTGTACTTCATCAGCGGCACGCAGGAAGGCACACCGCTGGACCGCATGCTGGGCAGCATCGCCCGCAGCTACCGGCTGGAGCGCACCGTGCTGCCGCCCAACAAGGCCAGCGGCAAGGCCTTCTTCCTGGAGCGCCTGCTCAATGAGGTGGTGTTCGCCGAAAGCGAGCTGGGCGGCACCGACCTGAAGTGGGAGCGCCGCCGTGGGCTGATGGCCCTGGCTGGTTACGCCACCATCGGCGTGCTGGCCACCGCCCTGCTGGTGGCCTGGGGCGTGAGCTTCTTCAACAACCGCGCCTATGTGAACGAAGTCAGCCAGCGCGAGCAGGCCGTGCGCGCCCTGCTGCAGACCACACCCAACCGCGCCTCATCGGACATCCTGGTGCTGATGCCCGCGCTCAAGGCCACGCGTGACCTGGCCGTGGGTGACAGCGAACGCGCCGTGCCCTGGTCACTGGGCTGGGGCCTGTACCAGGGTCGCAAGCTGGACTCGGCCTCGCGCCAGGCTTACGAGCGCATGCTGGTGGATGCCCTGTTGCCGCGCATCGCCCTGCGTGTGGAAGACCAGGTCAAGACCAGCATCGACAACCCCGAGTTGCAGTACGAAGCGCTCAAGGCCTACGTGATGCTGCATGACCCCAAGCACTTCGACCCCAAGGCCCTGAAGGCCTACTTCATGGCCGACTGGGATCTGAACCTGCCCCGCAGCGTCACCACCGAGCAGCGCGCCGAGCTCAACAGTTACCTGGACGATCTGCTGGCCCAGGGCCCGGCCGTGTCGCCCCTGCCCGAAGACCGCAAGCTGGTAGACAGCACCCGTGCCCGCCTGGTGGCCATCCCCCTGGCGCAACGCGTGTACTACCGCTTGAAGCAACAAGGCGTGGGTGAAGACATCCCCGAGTTCACCGTGGCCAAGGCCGCGGGCAACAGCGCCGCGCTGGTGTTCATGCGCGCCAGCGGTGCGCCGCTGACCAAGGGCGTGCCTGGCCTGTTCACCTTTGACGGCTACCACAAGGGCTTCCAGCCGCAGGTGGAGCGACGTGCGCCAGATCTACCTCACCGAGTACGCCACGATCTGGGAAGGCTTCATCGCCGACATCCGCATGCTGCCCTCCGACAGCCTGCCCAAGGCGGTGCAGATGGCACGCGTGCTGTCCAGCCCCGAATCACCGCTCAAGCCCTTGCTGACGGCGCTCTCGCACGAGACCACGCTGAGCTTGTCCGAGAGCAAGTCGCTGATCGACAAGGCACAGGACAAGGCCGAGAGCACGCTGGACAAATCCCGCGCCGAGATCGCCAAGCTGTTCGGTGACAAGCCCGCGCCCAATGCCGTGGCCGATGGCCGGCGCATCGAGTCCATCGTGGACGACCGCTTCCTGGCCCTGCGCCAGATGGTCACCAGCCCCGATGGCAAGAGCCCCGCACCCATCGACGGCACGCTCGGCCTGATCAACGAGGTCTACACCTTGCTGACGGCCACCGAGACGGCTGTGCAAGGCGGCAACGTGCCGCCGCCCAGCGACGTGCCCAACAAGGTCAAGGCCGAAGCCGCCCGCCTGCCCGAGCCCATCCGCTCGCTGCTCAACACCTTGTCGGTCAGCGGCACCTCGGCCGCGCTGGACGCCACGCGCGCCAACCTGGGCCAGGCCATCAAGTCGCAGATCGGCGAGTTCTGCCAGCAGGCCATTGCCGGACGCTACCCCTTCGTGCACGGCAGCAGCCGCGACGTCACGCAGGATGACTTCGCCCGCATGTTCGCGCCCGGTGGCCTGATGGACACCTTCTTCCAGCAGCAGCTGGCCCGCTTCGTGGACACCTCCACGCGGCCTTGGTCGTTCCGCAAGCTCGAAGGCGCCACCATGGGCACGGACAGCGGCACGCTGGCGCAGTTCCAGCGTGCAGCGGCCATCCGTGACACCTTCTTCCGTGCCGGTGGCAACCAGCCGGGCCTGCGCCTGGACTTCCGCCCCTTCGAGATGGACGCCACCATCACCCAGTTCACGCTGGACGTGGACGGCCAGCTGGTGAAGTACGCCCACGGCCCGCAGATCCCCGCCAGCGTGCAATGGCCCGGCCCGCGTGGCAGCTCGCTGGTGCGCGTGTCGATTGCGCCGCCGGGAGCGGGCGACAACGCCATCGTGACCGAAGGCCCCTGGGCGCTGTTCCGCCTGTTCGACCGCATGGCCCTGAGCCCGGCCGGCGCACCCGAGCGCTTCAACGTGAACTTCAATGTGGGCGGTCGCCATGCCACCTTCACGGTCACATCCAGCAGCGTGCAGAACCCCTTCCGCCTGCCGGAGCTGAGCAGCTTCTCCTGCCCTGGAGGCCTGTGATGACAGCGGCTTGCGGCTGGTTCGGCAAGATCGCCTCGCTGGGTGATTTCAGCGCCCGGCGCCTGCCGCCCGAGTTCGTGCAACGCTGTGACGACTGGCTGTCGCGCGGCGTGCAGACCAGCCGCGCGCAACTGGGTGAACGCTGGCTCAACACCTACCTGACGGCCCCTATCTGGCGCTTCGCCTGGAGCCCCGGCATCGCCGGGCCCCACTGGTGGATGGGCGTGATGATGCCCAGCGTGGACAGCGTGGGCCGCTACTTCCCCCTGGTGGTGGCCCAGGCCAGCGCCCACGCACCGGACTCTGGCCAGGACCACACCGCCCTGCAGCGCTGGATGGAGCACGTGGCCAACGCCGCCATGAGCACCTTGCATGCCGGTGCCCAGGTCGAGGCCTTCGAGGCCCAGCTGATGGCCGCCCCCACCTGGCAAGCCGCGCCTCCCGTGGGCGCGCCCAACTTCCAGCGCCTGATCGGGCGAGACCGCTATCAAGGCACCCCGCACGCCTCGCTCAGCCAATGGCTGGAAAGCGTGGCTGGCCTGAACCTGCACCAGCAGGTGCAAGGCCAGAGCCTGTGGTGGCTGCCGGATTCCGGCCATGGCAGTGGTAGCCTGAGCGTGGGCCCGGGCCTGCCCGGCCAAGACCATTTCGTCGAACTGCTGCAAGGCAGCTGGTAACCTGTTTCAGCGCTGCCTGCGTTGCCCTCGCCCCATGAGCCAAGCCGAATCCGCCCCGTCCCAGCCCTCCACACCACCGTCCGGCAGCCCGAAGCCGGCAGCCGGCGGCCCCAGTGGCAACGCCCTGCCCATCGGCCATCGCCTGCACGAGTTCGAGATCACCGGCCTGGTCGGTGAAGGCGGCTTCGGCATCGTCTACCTGGCGCACGACACGCCGCTGGCGCGCGTGGTCGCCAGCAGGGAATACCGGCCCGGCTCGCTGGCCACGCGCGCGGGGGACCTGTCCGTCACCGTGAAGTCCGAACGCCAGCGCGACACCTTCACGCTGGGCATGCGCAGCTTCGTCAACGAAGCCAAGCTGCTGGCCTCGTTTGACCACCCCGCGCTGATCAAGGTCTACCGCTTCTGGGAAGAAAACGGCACCGCCTACATGGTGATGCCCTACTACCAGGGGCCCACGCTCAAGGCCTGGTTGCGAGATCAGAAGCAGCCGCCCGACGAGGCCTGGCTCAAGGGCATGCTGGCCCCCCTGATCGATGCCCTGGAGGTCATCCACGCCGACCACTGCTACCACCGCGACATCGCCCCCGACAACATCCTGCTGCTGGGCCCCAACAAGCCCCTGCTGCTGGACTTCGGCGCCGCCCGCCGCGTGATCGGTGACGCCACCCAGGCGCTGACGGTCATCCTCAAGCCCGGCTACGCGCCCGTGGAGCAGTACGCCGAAGTCCCTTCGATGAAACAAGGCCCCTGGACGGACGTCTATGCCCTGTGCGCCGTGCTGTACGCCACCATCATGGGCAAGGCGCCGCCGCCTTCGGTGGGCCGCATGATGAAGGACGACATGACGCCGATCTCGCAAGCTGCGCTCGGCCGTTACTCCGCGCCCTTTCTCGCCGCGATTGATGCCGGCCTGACCGTGCACCCCGAGCAGCGTGTGCAGAACATGGCAGCCCTTCGCGAACGCCTGTTTGCGACCGAACTGCCGCCTGGCGTCACGCCACCCGCCCCCGCCCATGAAGACGATGAGCGCACGGTGATGATCCCGGCCGGCACGGACGCGGCCACATTGGTCACGCAGGCCAGGCAGCACACGCAGATGACGGCCATGGCCGCCCCGGCGACCAGCTTCCCGCCCACGCAGGTGGCGCCCCAGCCAGCGGCCCCCACACCCGCCACAACCCCGCCGCCGGCTGCACCAAGCGACACGGCGTCGGGCACCGCGGCCCGCACCGGCGGCGGTCTCAACAAGCTCTGGATCGCCCTGGCCGTGCTCGGCCTGGCCGGTGGCGGTGGCGCCTGGTTCATGACACGCTCGCACCAGGCTGGCCCGGCCACGGCAGGCGAGACAGCCTCGCAGGTGGCCCAAGTAGCCCAAGTGGCACAAGTGCCCCAGGTGGCCTCGAACGCCGCCTCCAGCCAGGCACCGACCACGATGCCTGCTCAGCGCGACCCGTTCACCATCGTGGCCGCGCTGGAAGACATCGTGCGCAGCGCCGACCCCCTGATGGCCATCAACACGCTGACCGACAAGTCGCAGCTGCTCATTGGCAAGGACAAACTTCAGTTTCAGGTGAAGACCAGCGTGCCCGGCTACCTGTACGTCTACCTCGCCGGCACCGACCAGAACCACTTCTACCTGCTGTTCCCCAACGCACTGGACAAGAACAACCGCATCGAGGCCGACAAGCTGGTGGAGCTGCCGCGCAAGGGCTGGCACATCACCGCGGGCGGCCCGCCGGGGGTCAACCACATCGTGACCATGGTGTCCCCCTTCCCGCGTGACTTCAGCCAGCTGCCGCTCACCACCACCGACACCATCCCCGAGTTCGACATGGCGCAGGCCACTCGCCTCTGGGCCGAGCACAAAGGCCCAGGCAGCCCCTTCGTACCACCTGCCGTGTGCGACAAGGCCACCACGCCCTGCGATCAACGTTATGGCGCCACCTTGGTCCACATCGAAGAAGTGGCCACACGCTGACACCGCCACCACGAAGCTGCTGACACGGCGGCCAGACAGGCACACAATGCGCAAATAGCCGGTGAGAAGCAGGCCGTATCACCGCATACCGGGGCTGCCCGCAAGGAGACAATCCCACCGGGCAGGACCACCCCGCCCGGCACTGCTCTGAGCTCAACCGCACCGTTTGATGACACAACCTGCGCCACTGCCAGCCAACGAAGCACAGCGCCTGTCGCGTCTGCGCGCCCTGGCCATCCTGGACAGCGAACCCGAGCCCCTGTTCGACACGCTGACCCAGCTGGCCTCGAGCACCTGTGGCGTGCCCATCGCGCTGATCAGCCTCGTTGACACGCACCGGCAGTGGTTCAAGTCCCGCGTGGGCTTGCCCGATGTCACCGAAACCCCACGCGACGTGTCCTTCTGCGCCCATGCCATCCTCGAAGAGGATGTGATGGAGGTGCCCGACGCCACGCGCGACACCCGCTTTGCCGACAACCCGCTGGTCACTGGCGAGCCCGGCATCCGTTTCTACGCCGGCGCACCCCTCAGATTGCCCGACGGCAGCCGCATCGGCACCTTGTGCGTGATCGACCGTCATCCCCGCATCCTCTCCAGCAGACAGCGCCAGGCCCTGCAGCATCTGGCACAGGCCGTGTGTGAAGCCCTGCTCATGCGTGAACGCACGCTGCAGAGGGCCATGGAAGCCACCCAAGGTTATGCCGCCGAAATCGCCAACAACGAAGCGCTGTACCGCGCCATCGTCGAAGACCAGACCGAGCTGATTTCGCTGGCCGACACACAAGGCCGGCTGACCTTTGTCAACGCCGCCTACAGCCGCCAGTACAACAAGACCACACAAGAACTCATCGGCACCAGCTTGTACGACTACGTTCCCGAAGCCGAGCGCGAGCAGGTGCGGGCTCATATCGAGCGTCTGCTGGTCACCCGCGAGCCATTGCAGGACGAAAACCGCACCATCGCCGCCAACGGCGAGCTGCGCTGGATGGCCTGGACCAACCGCGTGATCTGCAACGACCAAGGCGAGGTCACCGGCGTGCACTCCGTCGGCCGCAACATCACCGAGCGCAAACTGGCCGAACAATCGCTCCAGGAAAGCAAGGCGCAGTTGCGCTCGCTGTACGAGTCCACGCCTGCCATGCTGCACTCGGTCGACAGCCACGGCATCTTGCTGACCGTGAGCGACACCTGGCTGGCCAAGATGGGCTACACGCGAGAAGAAGTCATCGGCCGCTCCTCGGCAGACTTCCTGGCGCCCTCCTCGTACGAGTACGCACGCACCGTGGTGCTGCCACGCTACCTGCTGACCGGCCGCTGCGACAACGTCGAATACCAGATGGTGCGCAAGGACGGCAGCCTGATCGACGTGCGCCTGTCGGCCATCATGGAGCGTGACCCGGATGGTCACCCGGTGCGCTCGCTGGCCATCCTCGAAGACGTTACCGAGAAGCATGCCGTGGAAGCCGCGCTGCATGCCAACCAGGAACGCCTGACCCTGGCCACGCAAGCCAATGAGATCGGCATCTGGGAGCTGTCCTTGCCCGAAGGCAGGCTGACCTGGAGCGACATGATGTTCACCATCTTCGGCCTGCCACGCGAGCTGTTCACCGGCAAGCTGGAAGACTGGCGTCGCTGTGTCCACCCGGAAGACATCGACTACGCCACACGCGAACTGACAGACGCGATCAAGGGCAACAAGCCCCTGGACTTCGACTTCCGCGTGCGCCACCCCGATGGCCAGGTGCGCTATGTGTACGCGCGCGCCACCGTGTTCCGCAACGCCCAAGGTCAGGCCACGCGTGTGCTGGGCACGAACTACGACGTCACCGAACGCAAGCGCATGGAGCGCGAGCTGGCGGAAAAGCACGAGTTGCTGCGCGTGACCCTGCACTCAATCGGCGACGCCGTGATCACCACCGATGCCCATGGCCGCGTGCAATGGCTCAACCCTGTCGCGGAGCGCATGACCGGCTGGCCCAATGAATCGGCGCGCGACATGCCGCTCAGCCAGGTCTTCCACATCGTCAACGAACTCACGCGCGAGCCCGAAGTCAACCCCTTCGATCGCTGCCTGGCCGAAGACGTCCATGCCGGCCAGTTGGACCACACCTTGCTGATCTCCCGCACGGGCGCGGAGTACGGCATCGAGGACTCGGCCGCCCCCATCCGCGACGAAGAAGGCAACATGCTGGGCGTCGTGCTCGTCTTCCATGACGTGACCGAGCAGCGCCGCATGGGCCACGAGATGAACTTCCGTGCCACGCACGACGAGCTGACCGGCCTGGTCAACCGCGCCGAGTTCGACAAGCGCCTCACGCGCGTGCTGGGCGAAGCCCACGAGCACGACAGCAGCCATGCGCTGATGTACATCGACCTGGACCAGTTCAAGCTGGTCAACGACGCCTGTGGCCACAGCGTGGGCGACCAGTTGCTGTGCCAGGTCACCAGCCTGCTGCAAGGCTGCGTGCGTGCCCGCGACACCCTGGCACGTCTGGGCGGCGACGAGTTCGGTGTGATCCTGGAGCACTGCAATGTGGACCAGGCCCACCGCGTCGCGCAAGACATCTGCGACCAGATGAGCGAGTTCCGCTTCGTCCACGATGGGCGACGCTTCCGCATCGGCACCAGCATCGGCCTGGTGCCGCTGGACAAGCGCTGGGCCAACACAGCTGCCGTGCTGCAGGCGGCCGACACCTCCTGCTACGCCGCCAAGGAAGCTGGCCGCAACCGCGTGCACGCCTGGTACGACACCGACCAGGCCATGCGCACCCGCAAGGGCGAGATGCAGTGGGCCAGCCGGCTCGAACAGGCGCTCGACGAGAACCGCTTCATCCTGTACGGCCAGCGCATCGCCCCCATTCACCACGAGGCCCAAGGCCTGCACTGCGAGGTGCTGATCCGCCTGCGCGACACCGATGGCAGCATCATCCCGCCTGGCGCCTTCCTGCCTGCAGCCGAGCGCTTCCACATGGCCTCGCGCATCGACCGCTGGGTGGTGCGCCATGTCTTCGAATGGCTGGCCCAACAAGGTGAGGCACTCGAGCAGATCGACACCATCGCCGTCAACCTGTCGGGCCAGTCCATCGGCGACCCGACCTTCCACCACTACATGCAGGAGCTGATCGCCGAGACCTCGGTGGACGTGCGCAAGCTCTGCCTGGAGATCACCGAGACCTCGGCCATCACCAACCTGGCCGATGCCGGCGTCTTCATCGACGGCATGCGCCAGCGCGGCGTGCGCATGGCGCTGGATGACTTCGGTTCAGGCGCCTCCTCCTTTGGTTACCTCAAGAACCTGCCGGTGGACTACCTCAAGATCGATGGCCAGTTCATCAAGGCTCTGGTGCATGACCCGCTGGACCAGGCCACCGTGCGCTGCTTCTGCGATGTGGCCCGCGTCCTGGGCATCAAGACCATCGCCGAGTTCGTGGAGACCGAGGCCACGCTGCATGAACTGCGCAAGCTTGGCGTGGACCACGCCCAAGGCTACCTGGTCCACAAGCCACAGCCACTGCATGAACTGCTGAGCACCACCTCCTGCACCGCTGACTGAGGCCGTCGCTGGCGTACCCGGCGAACCCGGCCACCTCGTTCAGAACAAGCGCCCACTCACCAGGCCCTTGAGCGCCCGGACACCCAGGCGCCGCGCATAAGCCCCGTAACTGATCTCGTCGGCCATCAGGTCCAGGTGCATGCGCGTGACCTGCGTGCTGCGCGGCAAGGCCTTGACCAGCAGACGCTCACACGGCCCTGGGAAGATGAGGTAGCGCAGCAGGTTGGCATGGTCCAGTGCCTTCGTGATCGCCTTGTGGCGCCGCTGGTAGGCCGCCAGCGCGGGCACACGGCCACCGGAGGCCTGCGCCTCCAGCACGGCCTGCGCCGCCAAGTAGCCGCTTTGCATCGCGAAGGCAATGCCCTCACCGGTGATGGGCTCGACCAGGCCTGCCGCATCCCCGGCGAGCAAGACACGGCCGGCGCCTGGCGTGGGCTTGTAGTCGCCAAAGGGAATGTGGTGGCCCTTGATCTTGCCCGGTGGCATCGTGCCGAACACGCTCACCAGAAAGGCCTCGAAGTCCTTCTTCATCTGGGGATTGCGCGCCTGGATGCCGCCCACGCCCACCGTCACCGTGTCCCGCTTGGGGAACACCCAGCCATAACCCCACTTCACCACGCCGAAATAGATCTCGGGGCGCGTGACTTCGCGCTGAAGCAGCGCGCGGTCCACGTCCATCTCCAATGCAAACGCAATCTTCTCGCGGTCATAGGCCGCGCCATACAAGGCGCGCGCCACCGTGCTGTTGACCCCATCGGCGCCGATGAGGTGCTCATAGCGGATCTCTTCACCGGACTGCAGGCGGCACACCTGTTGATCCACATCGATCGAGGCCAGGCCATCGCCGAGGTACAAGGCGGCGCCCTGTTCGCGGGCCAGGCCGAGGAGGTGGTGGTCGAAGTGGTGCCGCGCCGTGAAGTACAAGGCGCGGTGCCCGCCCACTTCGCTCAGGCAACGATCCCGGTGAAACAGGCGGATGCCATCGGCCTCGTACTCGAAGGCCTGGTCCCACGCCGCGTCGCCAAAGATCTGGGCGAACAGCTTGCGGCTACGCAGCGTCAGCAGGCCACCACACAGCTTGGGCCTGGGGAACACCGCCTTGTCGATCAGGGCGACGTCCACGCCCTGGCTGGCGAGGGTGCGGGCGGCAGACGACCCGGCTGGGCCGCCACCGATCACGATGACTGCATGGTGCTTGCTCACGCTGCTGGATAGATGAAACCGACTTGAACAGCCGCGCAGCGTACCACCGCGCGCGGCGCGGCAACGGGAAGCACCAGACCGGCGTCAATCCTTGGAGACGTCGGTGACGATGGTGACGCGACGGTTCTCGGCGGCAGCCGGGTCCTTGGCATTGAGCACCTCGGCATCACCCTTGCCCACGGCTTTCAGTCGCTTGGGGTCGATCGAATGGGCGGTGACCAGGTAGTTGCGCACGCTCTCGGCACGCTGTTGTGACAGGCTCAGGTTCAGGTCGTGCGTGCCACGCGGGTCGGCATGGCCTTCGACATTGAAGCCGTATTCGGCCAGCTTGTTGTTGCGCAGGGCGGCGGCCACCACATCGAGCTGCTTTTTGGCCTGCGGGGTCAGCTCGGCGGAGTTGGTCTCGAAGGTGATGAGCAGCGAGGCGCTGGGCTTGCGGGCGGCCTGTTGGCCGGGGGTGTCGCGCTGCACGCGCAGCGAACGGGTGACCACGGGCTCTTCGGGTGTGAGGGCATCAATGAGGTTGCCCTCGGTCACGGCCTTGCCCTTGAGCACGGTGGTGGGAGCGGGGCCTTCGGCGTGGGCCAGGCCCAGGCTGGCGAGCAGGGCCGCGGCACTCAGGGCACGGATCAGGAAGGAGCGGGACGACGTGTTCATGGACAGGTCCTTGAAGAGGTAACGGCCGTCACTGTAGAGCAGCAGCCAATGGGTGAAAAGCGACTTTTGTCATCGGCAGGGTCATGGACTGACATCAAGGCCCGATGCGCGTGACCTCGGATGGGTTGCCGACCCAGACGGCCACGGCCGTGTAGTTGTCCTGATTGGGCACCTGGCGCTGCGCCACGAGCGCGGCCATGTGGTCCAGCCATTGGCCCGGGCTGCCGGCCTGCAGCATGGTGCGCTCGATGTCCTCGGGGTCGAGCTGGTCCCACCAGCCGTCGGAGCACAGCAGAAAGGCGTCGCCTTCGATCAGCTCCTGGGGTTGGCGAGTGAGGTGCACATGCGGTGTCTCCTCACTGCCCATCGCGGCCAGGAGCTGGTTCTTGCGCGGGTGGTGGCGGGCTTCCTCCGGCTTGATGAAGCCGGCGTCCACCATGTGCTGCACCACGCTGTCGTCCACCGTGAGCTGTTGTGCGACGCCCTGGCGGACGCGGTACAGGCGCGAATCACCCACATGGCCCCACATGGCCAGGCCTTCTTGCGCCTCCAGCCACAGGACCACCACGGTGGCATGCATGCGCTGGTGGCTTTTGAGGCCCTCCTGGCCGGCGTTGAGCACCTCGTTGGCCTCTTCGATGGAGGCCTCCAGCACCGCCGGGTTGTAGACGGTGGCGCGCTGCAGCAACAAGGTGGCGGTGCGCACCACGATGTCCGAGGCCATGGCGCCATTGCTGTGGCCGCCCGCGCCATCGGACAGCACGGCATACACCTGTGTGCCGGAGGTGCCGTGGCGGAAGTCGTCTTCGTTGTGCGAACGCTGGCCGACTTCGCTGCGGCTGGCTACTTCAATGTGCATCATGCAGGTTTGGCGGGGTCACGGCCGGTCTGGCGGCGTTCGGCATCCAGGCGGTCCAGTTGTTCTTCGTAGGCTTGCAGGAAGGCGCGGCCAAAGAGGTTGTGGAAGTCGTCCTGCGCCTCGGCCTTGACGGCTTCATAGTGCTGCAGATACAGCTCCCACAGCTTGGCGCGGCGGTTCATGGGCAACAGGCTGTCGAGCATGCTGCGGCCCACGAGCTTGGCCTCCAGCGCCTCGGGCTCGAAGCGAGCCAGCACGCCCTCCAGCGCGGCGCGCATGCCCACCATGGTGCCGATGGTGTGGCCCAGCAGGTCGTCCATGGCGTCGGCCACGGCTTCGGGGCCGGACATGAAACCGCGCAGCGGGGGTTGCAGCAGTTGCTCCATGGCCGACACGGTGTCGGGCGAGAACTTCAGCGGGTTGTTGCGACGCGCCTGGATCACGGTCACCTCGGCGCGCATCTCCTGCTTGGTGGCGGCGCGGGCGGCCACCAGCTTGAGGCTGCCGTCCACCGTGTGGTGCAGCAGCTGGCCAATGACGCGCATCAGATCCGGGTTGAGGCCTTGCGGTGGCGTGAAGTGGATGCCGGCGCCTTCGCAGAAGGCCGCCCAGAGCGCTTGGGTATCGGCTTGCGTGTCGGCACGGGTGGCGCTTGATGCTGAGGCGACCACGGCCGCAGCAGGCGCGGCGACGGGTGCGGCCGCCGGCACCGGCTCGGGCGCCTTGACCTCGACATGCGGCACGGCCGTCTGCGGTATGGGCAGCTGGGTCTGCAAGGGCTCCTGCAGCGGATCGTGGCCCACGGGGGCGCTCACATCCAGGCCCTGCTTGACATGCACGGAGGGCACCGTCTGGGGCGACAGGTCCAGATCGTCCAGCAGGCCACCGGAAGCAGCAGGCGCGCCCAGGCCCAGGTCGGCAAAGGGTGAGCTGCCCGAGGCTTCGACGGGGGCGGCCGGCTTGTCCGCGGTCTTGTCCACCGGCTTTGGCGCAGGCATGAAGGAGAACGAGGCCTCCAGGGGCTCACGCGTGGGCATGGCCGGTGTGGGTGTCGATACCGGCGGCAGTGGCATGGCCGCCTGCAACTCGGGCACGTCATCGGGCAAGGCCGGGCCGGTGTCAACTGGCGGCTTCTCGGAGGGCGACAGGCTGATGTCGGCTCGGGGCTTGATCAGCGAGAGCGGGTCCACGTTGATGGGCGCGCCCACCGAAGCCTCGACAGGTGCAGCCGGCTCCGTCTTTTTCAGGAAGGAGGCCAAAGGGTCCGTCGAGCTGCCCGCACCCAGCCCGAACATCTGGTCGATGGACTGGGCACCAGGAGGCGCCACCGACCCCATCAGGTCGAGGTCACCAGGCAGGGGCTTGGCACCGGGCGTCAGGTCGAAGGGTGACGCACTGGCCGGCGGCGTGGGTGCCTGTGGCAGGTCCCAGCTGCTGGCCGCAGGGGCTGGCCGACCCGTCGGCGTCGGGGCGGACTGAAAGTCGGCAAACGGATCGAAATCATCTGGCAGCCGGGCCGGTGCAGCCGGCGCGGACACAGGCGCTGCGGGTGCTGGCGAGGGTGAGCCGAAGCTGCCCAGCAGGTCGGCAAACGGCGAAGCCGGCGACGGCGCGGGTGCCGGAACGAAGGCGGGCGCCACAGGCGGTGCCGCCGAAGGTGTCGCCCCCCCACTCAGGCCGCCCAGGAGATCGGCAAAGGGCGACGAACTGGATGGCTGGGGCACCGGTGCCAGCGGCTGAACGGGCGCAGGCACCCCGGTACCGTGCTCTGCCGAGCGCATCAGGTTGGGGTCGGTGCGTGGCTCCTGGCCAGAGCCGGCGATCACGGTGCGGGAGTCCACCGCCGCACGGCCTTTGGTGATGGTGCGGGCCGTGGCATCGTTTTGCGAATACGTCACCAGCAGGGCATACGTGCCGATCTGCAGCTCGTCGTTTTCGTCGAGCAACACACCCTCGCCGGGTGGCACGGGCTTGTTGTTGTGCCAGATGGGGTTGGCATTGCCCACATTGAGGATGCGCCAGCCTTCGGGGCCGCGGCTGACCTCGGCCTGCAAGCGCGAGATGCGGCGCTCCGGGTCGGGCAAGGCCAGGGTGTTGGTGTCGGAGCGACCGATGGTGCCACCGCGCTCGTCGAAGTAAGCGGAAATCGCCTGCGTCAAGGGCTGGCCAGCCAGGCTGACGGCGCGGATGAGCAAGTGCATGAAAACTCCAGACTGCCCCGATTTATAGAAATGGATTGGGGACGATGACCGGATGGTGTCGGGCAGGCTGACCTTGGTCAATCAACGAAAGTCATGCGGCCGTACGCGCCAGGCTGCGCTGCATCAAGCCCGATGCTGCCAGGCCTGCCAGGCCAGCACGGCGGCGAAAATCAGGGCCGTCATCAAGCGCCCCTTGGCCGCCGGGGTGAGGCGTTTGTGCTTGATCACGTCAAGCAGGCCCAGCACAAACAGGATGCCGCCGACCACTGCCAGCACCAGCAAGGGGTTGATGCTCATGACTAGGCCGCCTCTTCTTCGGCCAGCCAGCGGCTTTGACGCCAGGCGGGCGCAGCCACAGGCAGCATCACCCTGCCCGGCTGCAGCAAGCACCGGTATTCGGCGGCCATGATGCGCTGGCGCTGCCCGGCCGTCTTGAGCACCTGCACCGCATGGGCGGCACTGGGCGCTTCACCCACGAAGTAGCGTTGCCCCACGACAAAACGCCCCGCCTGCGCCTGCCACCAGGCTTGCACCTTGGCCTGATCGGGCCAAGGCAGGCTGTCGTCTTCGTCCATGGCCACATCGTGGTCCTCGGGGTCGTCGAGCGGGCCTGGCGCCAACCCCTCGGGCGGCTTGCACTCCAGGCCACAATCCGCCAGGTCGGCGCCGGTGATCAGGCTGAATGCTTCGCCCGCCAGCCGAGCCCACAGCGGATCGGCCATGTGGTGAATCAACCAGGGCACCACGTGCACATCGCCCACCCAGCCTGCCATGCGCATCATGCGGCGTCTGACGGGGGCACTGGTTTCGGCCTGTGCGGCCAGAGCGCGCACCTGCTCGCGGCCCCAATCCATGGGTGCCGCCATGATGGCCAGGCGCAAGGCATCTTGTGGTGCACATGGCTGGCCGGCTGACTCGGCCACCAGGGCTTGCCGCACGATGTCGTTGTGCCCCATGCCCCACAGCGTGAGCGCCCAGGCAGCCGCACGCCTGTCTGCCTGTTCATCGGGCGTACCGGCCCCCGGGCTCAGGACCACAGTGGCATGTTCGTCCTGCATGGCAGCAGGTGGCCTGGAGAGCGCCAGGCGTGCGGCATCCGCGAGATCCAGCCGGCCCAGTTGGCCAGCCACACGCCATGCACGTGCGCGCACCGTCACATCGGCATCCTGGACGGCCTGCGCCAGCACGGCACCGGGGTCAACGCGGTGCATGGCGCACGCAGCGAGGGCCCAGGCGCGGTGTACCGGCACCCGGCTACCTAACAGCGCACGCACCGTGCCTTGCAAATCCTCGGAGGACACCCAACCCAAGGCGGACAGGAAGCCGCGCTCGGCTTCGGGCAGCGTGGCCGCGAGCTGGACGATGCGCTGCAACAGCGTGGCATCGCGGCCTTGCAAGGCACACACGGCCAGCGCGAACACCACACCCGCACTGGGCGCGGCCAGGGCCGCCTGCAGCATGGCCACACCGTCGGCGCCGGCCACGGCCACACCGTCCAGGTGGGCCGCGATGCGTTCATCCAGGCGACGCAAGCGGTGCAACTGCACGTGCGGCGAACGCAGCAAGACCGAGCGCACCTGACGCAGGCTCACCGCGTCATCGACATGCTGCTGCAGGACCAGCGGGATGCTCACCGTGCAGGCCCTTTACACGTTGTCCGGGCACTGGAAGTACTGCCAGCCCTTGGGCCCCAGCCTGTAGGCGTGCTCGTCGCCGGTGACCCAGAGATAGTCCCCTGCGGCGTTCACGCTGTGGAACTCGGAGCCAGCCTTGAACGGCGCCTGTACCTTGTCGGGTGCCTGGCCGGGCGCCCACACGAGCAACTCGTTGAACGCCGTCACGTAAAGGGCCCCCTGGAACATGGCCAGGCAATCGAAGCTGCGTCTGCTCAACTCGGGCGCACTGCAGTCCTGCACCGAAGCCAGGTCGGCCGCGACCTTGAGCAAGGTGCCGCCATCACCGCTGACCCAGGCCGAGCCATCGCCTGCGGCCAGCACGCAATGCAGGTCCAGGTTGGTGCCCGAGTCCAGCGTCTTCCACGCCCCGCCGTTGACACGGCAAGCCATGAAGCCCTTGCTGCCGACCACCAGCAATCGCCCCGGGGCGACTTCCGCGATGGAGAAGAGCGTGCAATCGTTGCTGCCGTCGAATTTGGTGAACAAGCCCTGGTCGACGGACTGCCATTGGTCATCGGCAAAGCGCAGCACCTGACGTTGCCCGCCGCAGACGTACAGGCCGTCACTGGCCGCACACAAGCCTTCGAAGACCGCGGTCTTGTCCTTGCGCGGGATGTCGATGTCAGCCGGTTGCTGGCCGGGCTTGTACAGGCGCAAAGGCCCGTCGCGACCCAGCACCGCGATCCAGGGGCGGGGAGACTGGGCCACCGGCACCGCGATGGCGCCATAGGCCACGGCGCCCAGGTCGCCCAGGTGAACCCAGCCCGCGTCGCCGGCTTTGGCAAAGCGCGTGAAGGTGGGATCCTGGCCCTGGTCCTGCACATGGCCGGCCAGAAAGGCGTCGCCCGTGCTGGTGGCAACGGCCTTCGTGAAGTAGATGCGTGCGTTGTTTGCCATAGCTGTGGTGGTGTGTGGTTGCGCGGCTTACCAGGTGCCGGCGCTCATGGCCGTCTTGTAGGCCTCATAGTCATCGTTGACCTTGCCGGGTGCGCCCGATGCGGTCAGTTTGGTGTCAGCGGTACAACCCGGTCCGTCGGGCGGCTTTTGCGAATAGTAGGCGTCCAGCTGCGCCTTGACACAGGCCTTCTCGTTGTCATTGAGATCCCGAGGAGGGTCCATCGCACCACCTGCCGAACCCGCTGCCGTGTCCAGCGCGGTGCTGTACTTGAAGTCCTTGCCCTCTTCAAAATGGAAGCGCTCGACCTTGTCAAAGCGGCGGTGACAAGCCTTGTGGCTGCCTGTGTGCTGGTTCTTGCCCAATGTACAGATACAAGGCGCCTTGTCGTAGTTGAAACCGCTCATGCCCTTGGTGCAGCGCCCTGGGATGAGGTGGTGCGGTGTCTGGTGTTCGCCGCCCTTCTTGGGGCAGCCGGGCACCTTGGGCACCAGCATCACGTGTTCCATGCCGTGGCACACGCCACCGGGTGCCGACATGGCGGGCTTGTCCAGATAGGGCCAGGTCGGCGAGTTGCCGGGCACCGAGCCGTGGTTGTGCGTGGTCAGGTCCAGCATGCGCACTACGTTCTCGCCTTCCACCTTCACGTCCATCGACCAGGCATTGAAGAACACCTTGCCCATGTTCTTGTGCGTGACGACCCCCTTCATGGGCGCGGCCCCCGCCTCGTCCCCCGAGCTCTTGCTGAAGCTGCTCTTGTTCTTGAGCATCACTTCCTGGTTGGAGATCTTCACGGAGGTCGAGCCGTCTGTGGTGTCCGACGCCATGCCGGTGTTGGGATACGGGATGGGCACACCCGGCGGCGTGGCCGGCGTCTGCGGGGGGGTCATGCAGACATCGGGGAAGGCGCAGATGGACTTGCCATCGGCGGCCTTGCACGAGACCTCCATGTTGTTGGCATACACCTCGTTGCTCATGCCGCCACCCGGTACTGCAGCGCCAGCGCGGCGCGCTGCCCCGCATCGTTGGCCATGTGCGCGAGGACGTTGGGGCCCGGCGCATAGCCCTTGCGACAGGCGGCCTGGGCCAAGGCCACGACGGCCACGCCCGCTGCCGCACCGGCCTCGCCCATGCACTCGGCGGGGTGCCAGATGTCGAACTCCTCCTTGAGGACGCGCATGGTGCGCGACAAGGCCAGGGCCGCCTCCTTGAAGTAGTACTGCTCGCCCGAGACATCGGTGATGCGGAAGTCCATGTCGTGGATCTGGCGCCCTGCCTCGCTCATGGCGGCCTTGATGGCCTGCGACAGCCCATCGGCGCGCAAGGGCGCTTCGCTGTCCAGGTGGGCCGGCTCTCGGCTGAACCCCAGGCCCGTGCACACCAGCTCACCGGCCTGGCCTTGTGCAGGGCCGATGAGCAAGGCGCCAGCGCCCTCCCCCGGCATGAAGCCGTTGGTGTTTTGCGAGGTCAGCAGGCGCCCGACCTGCTCGTAGTGGCCCATGGTGGGCCCGTTCAACAGGCTGTCGGTGGCCGCCACCAGCACGCGCTGGCAATGGCCTTGCGCAATCAGGGCACGCGCCTGTGCCAGCGCCACGGCCACGGCCACCCTGCCCTGCGTGATGACCATCGAGCGGCCTGCAAACGTGACACCCAGCTCCGCCTGAATCTGCGTGAACAGGGTTTCGTCCAGCCCCTGCATGCGGCCCGGCCGCTCGGCCTCGGCCACACACAGCAGCATGGGCATGCTGCCCCATTCCTGGCGAGGCAGGGCTCGCAAGGCCTCTTCAATGCTGATGGCGGCCATCTTGGCCAGCCGTGTCAAACCAACCCAGGGCTGCGCCAGCGGCACCTGGTGCGCCATGATGGGCTCGCCCGCCTTGTCGATGTAGCGCGTCTGCGTGGGGTTGCCGACCTTGGCCCGAAACGCTGCGCAACTGGCTTGCGCACCGAGGCCCACAGCCGTGACCAGACCCAGGCCTTGAATGGCGATGTGGGGCGTGCTCACGCGCTTGTACCCACGCTCGCGTTCAACCTCTTTGGCGCGCTGTTCGATGACATCGCGAAGAATGGTTCCATTGGGAAGCCAAAGCGCAAGGCCGGGGCCGACTTCGGGCGCGAA
>JACPOH010000127.1 GCA_016185075.1 Aquabacterium sp.
ACCTTTGAAACCGAAATCACCCCGGGCTGATGGCCCCAGGAACCCAAGCCATGAACACGGTTGAAGCAGCTGAACAGGCACTCAAACAGGGCGACCTGACGCAGGCCTTGCAGTACCTGCAAGAGGGCGTGCGCGCCCAACCCTCGCACCCCAAGCTGCGCATCTTCCTGTTCCAGCTGCTGGCGGTGGACGGGCAGTGGACACGTGCCATGACGCAATTGGGTGTGTGCGGCGAGCTGGATGCTGGCACGCTGGCCATGGTCAACACCTACCGCGAAGCCATCAAGTGCGAAGCCTTGCGCGATGCCGTGTTCAACGGGCAGACCACGCCCATGGTGTTTGGCCAGCCCCAGGCCTGGGTGGCGCATCTGGTGGAGGCCTTGCAGGCCGATGCCCGTGGTGACCATGCCCTGGCCAAGCACCTGCGCGAGCAGGCTCTGGAAGCTGCGCCCACTGTGAGCGGTGCGCTCAACGGCGAAGCCTTCGAGTGGGTGGCCGACGCCGATTCGCGCCTGGGGCCTGTGCTGGAAGTGATCATCAACGGCAAGTACGGCTGGCTGCCGTTCTCGTCGGTGAGCTCGATCACCTTCGAGCCGCCCAGCGACCTGCGTGACATGGTCTGGCTGCCCGCGGCGATCGAGTTCCCCAATGGCGGCGGCACCGTGGCCTTGGTGCCCACGCGTTACGCGCCCATGCCCGACGGCGCGGACAACCTGGTGCGCCTGTCACGTCGCACGGACTGGCTTGAGATGTCGCCCGGCCAGTACCGAGGCGTGGGCCAGCGCCTGCTGACCACCGACCAGACCGAACTCGGCCTGCTGGATGTGCGCACGCTCATCCTCAACGTGGCGAGCGCCGAAGGCGGCGGCAACGCGCCTGGCCAGGCGGCAGCCTGATCCGCCACCTGAACACGCGAGCAGCAGTCCATGGCCACGACCGACCTGCGTGACCGCCTGCAGCCTGCGTTGCTGGACAGGCTGACCGACGAGCAACCCGAAGTCACGCACGATGCAGACGACAAGCGGGTGCTCAACAAGAACCAGTTGCGCCAGGCCGTGCTGCGTGACCTGAGCTGGTTGCTCAATGCCGTGCAGCCCTTGGGCAAGCAGGCGGCCGATGCGCCTTATGCGGCCGAGTCGGTGCTGAACTATGGCTTGCCGCCCCTGTCAGGGCAACTGGCCTCGAAGGTGGACGTGCCCAGCGTCGAGCAATCATTGCGTGAAGCCATCCTGCGCTTTGAGCCACGCATCCTCGAACACTCGCTGAGCGTGAAGGCCGTGGACGGCGGTGCCATGCTCGACTCGCACAACATCATCGAGTTCGAGATCCGGGGCTTCCTCTGGGCGCAGCCCATTCCTCTGGAGCTGCTGCTGCGCACCCAACTCGACCTGGAAGCCGGCCAGGTGAAGGTGCGTGACGGCAGCCCCGGCACATTTGACGGAGGACGCCGCTGATGGATCCCGGCCTGCTCAAGCTCTACAACCAGGAGCTGGCCCACTTGCGTGAAGTGGGCGCGGAATTCGCGCGCGAGTTTCCCAAGATCGCCTCCCGGCTGACCATGGACGGCCTGGAAGTGGCCGACCCCTATGTGGAGCGCCTGCTCGAAGGCTTTGCCTTCATGGCCGCGCGCACCCAGCTCAAGCTGGACGCCGAGTACCCGCGTTTCATCCAGCACCTGCTGGAAACGGTTTACCCCAACTTCCTCTCGCCCGTGCCCTCGATGATGGTGGCGCGGCTGCAGCCTGATCTGGCCGACCCGGCACTGGCCAAGGGGTTCACGGTGCCGCGCCATTCGGTGCTGAGCAGCGAGGTGGCGCGCGGGCAGGGTACACGCTGCACCTTCCGCACGGCGCACGAGGTCACCGTGTGGCCGCTGGAGCTGGTCAACGTCCAGTACTTCAGCCATGCGCCTGATCTGCCCCTGGCCCAGCTGCCCGTGGCGCGCCAGGTGCGCGGAGGCTTGCGTCTGCGCCTGCGTGTGCAGGGTGGCTTGATGGCCCACCAGCTGCCGATGGATGCGTTGTCCGTCTACATCAGCGCACCCGATGAAACCGCCTTGCGCCTGCATGAGCTCTTGACCACGGTCACCCTGGGTACCTGGTTGCCCGTGGACGCGGCACAGGCTCGTGCACAGTGGGCGCATGCCGACAGCCTGCAGCAACAAGGCTTCGATGACGAGCAGGCCCTGTTGCCCGAAACCCTGCGCGGCTTCTCCGGCCACCGCGTGCTGCAGGAGTTCGCGGCCATGCCGCAGCGCCTGATGTTCATCGAACTGTCGCAACTGCGGCACCGCATCCAGCGCATCAAGGGCAACGAGTTCGAGATCGTGATCCTGCTGTCCAAGGGGGATGCGGCACTGGAGTCGCTGGTGGACGCGGGCAGCCTGTCGCTGTACTGCACGCCAGCCATCAACCTCTTCCCCAAGCGGCTGGATCGCATTGCCTTGACTTCGGCACAGGCCGAGCACCATGTGGTGCCGGACCGCACCCGTCCGATGGACTTCGAGGTCTACAGCATCGAAGGCATCACAGGCTATGGCACGGGCCGCGTGGCCGAGCAGGTCTTCCACCCCTTGTATGCGGCCTTCCACACCGAAGGCAGCGAGCACCCGGCTTACTACACGGTGCGCCGCGAGCCCCGCATGCTGTCGCAACGCCAGCGCGAGCAGGGCACGCGTTCGTCCTACATCGGCAGCGAGGTCTTTGTCTCGCTGGTGGATCCGGCCAATGCGCCTTACCCTGAAGAGCTGCGCCAGTTGGCGGTTTCGGCCCTCGTGAGCAACCGGGATCTGCCCATGCTCTTGCCGGGTGCCGGGCAGCGTGATGCCAGCACCGGCTCGCAAGCCTGGGCGCTGGACGCCACCGGGCCGGTCAAAGGCGTGCAATGCCTGCGCGGCCCGACGCCGGTGGTGCAGCGCCTGGTGCGCGGTGACCTGGGCTGGTCGCTCATCAGCCAGCTCACCCTCAACTACCTGTCCATCGCGGGCGAAGACCCGCAGAAGGCCGCTGCTGCCTTGCGCAGCCTGCTGAGCCTGCACGGGCCCGAGGGCGATGCCAGCTGGCGCAAGCAAGTCGACAGCATCCGCTCGGTGACGGCGCGGCAAGTGGCGCGCCGCCTGCCGGGGCCGGGGCGTCTGGCTTTTGGTTCGGGCGTGCAGATTGACCTGGAGCTCGATGACATGGGCCTGCAAGGCACCAGCACCGTGCTGCTGGGCAGCGTGCTGGAGCACTTCTTTGCGCGTCACGCGGCCATCAACAGCTTCACCGAAACGCGTTTGCGCACGGCGTCACGCGGGCAGGTCATGCAATGGGCGCCCCGCATGGGGCAGGCTGCCATCTTGTAAGGGCCAGGCGATGAGCACGTCCTTGCCCCCTTCAGCCAGCGAGCCCGTGGACGACCTCGCGCCGCCTTCGGTGATGCTGCCTTCGCGCTCACCCACGCAAGTCAGCGCGCGTGATGAGGCGGCCTTGCAGCAGCTGTGGGCCGACCTGGCGCAGGCGCCTTATGCGCATGACCTCTTTCAGGTGCTGCGCCGCATCCAGGCCCACAGCCCCCATGTGCCCCGCCTGGGTGATGCCTTGCGCCCGCGTGACGAAGCCGTGCGCGTGGGCCAGGACCCGGAGCTGGACTTCGCCCCGGCCAACATCCATTCCTTCACGGCCAGTGCAGGGGCGGTGCCCCGCATCGGGCAACGCGGCTTCGGCCTCTTCGGCCCCATGGGCCCGATGCCCTTGCACCTGACCGAGTACGTGCGCGAGCGGGCCCGTGGCCATGGTGACCCGACCATGATGCGTTTTGCCGATGTCTTCCACCATCGCGCTGCGCTGTTGTTCTTCAAGGCCTGGGCACAGGCTCGCCCCGAGGTGCACCGTGACCGCCCGTGGGACGACGACTTCTCGCGCTGGGTCAGTGCCTTGTTCGGCCAGGCCGGCAAGCCGTTTGCGCAGCGCGACGTGCTGCCCGATGACGCCAAGCGCCTGCATGCCGCGGCCCTGTCGCGGGGGCCCCGCAACGCAGAAGGCCTGGTCAAGATCCTGAAAAGCTATTTCGGCGTGAACGTGACGCTGGAGGCCGCCGTGGGCCATTGGCTGGCCCTGCAGGATGAAGACCGCAGCCGTCTCTTGCCCAGCACCGCGCCGGGCCGCAACACCGCCTTGGGCCAGCGCGCCGTGCTGGGCAAGCGCGTGTGGGACAGGCAGTCCAACTTCCGGCTGCGCATCGGGCCCCTGAGTTACGAGCAGTACCAGCGCTTCCTGCCCGGCCAGCCGGCCCGCCAGGCCCTGCGCGACTGGCTGCGTCAGTACCTGGGGATGAGCTTGTCGTGCGAGGTGCAACTGGTGCTGCAAGGCAGCCAGGTGCCGAGCCTGCAGATCGGGCGTCGCCGCTTGCCCGCTACCTCGTCCGGCTCCCAGCCAGCCGCCATGCCCGTTCATGGCGGCCAGCTTGGTCTCAACACCTGGTTGGGCCGCCGCGGCCCGCACCCCGATCGCGCTGACCTGCGCGTGCGGCTCGAAGCCTCAACCCATTGAATGTCAAGGAGAACCCCATGGCCGAAATCAGCCGCACCGCCCTGTTTGGCAAACTCAACCCGCTGGCCTACAAGGCCATCGAAGGCGCCACGGTCTTTTGCAAGCTGCGCGGCAATCCGTATGTCGAGCTGCAGCACTGGTTTGCGCAGATCCTCAACAACCAGGACTCCGACCTGCACCGCATCATCCGCCAGTACGAGCTGGACACCTCCGCGCTGACGTCCGATCTCACCGCCTCGCTGGACCGCCTGCCGCGTGGCGCCTCGTCCATCACCGACCTGTCCACCTTTGTCGAGAACGCCGTTGAGCGCGGCTGGGTGTATGGCTCGCTGATGTTCAACGACCGCCAGGTGCGCACGGGCTACCTGGTCATCGGCATGCTCAAGACACCGACCTTGCGCAATGCCCTGATGGCCATCTCGAAGCAGTTCGAGCGCATCAAGCTCGATGACCTGATCGACAACTTCGCCAGCTTCCTGGCCACCTCGCCCGAAGCCGCGCAAGGCGCCACCGAATCCGGCGGTGTGCCCGGCGAAGCCAGCGATGCGATCGCGCCGGCAGCCATGGGCAAGCAGGAGGCCCTCAAGCGCTTCACCACCGACATGACCGAGCAGGCGCGCAGCGGCAAGATGGACCCCATCGTGGGCCGCGACGACGAGATCCGCCAGGTGGTCGACATCCTGATGCGCCGCCGCCAGAACAACCCCATCCTGATCGGCGAGGCCGGCGTGGGCAAGACCGCCGTGGTCGAAGGCTTTGCCCAGCGCATCGCCCGTGGCGACGTGCCGCCCACGCTCAAGGACGTGTCCTTGCTCGCGCTCGACGTGGGCCTGCTGCAGGCCGGTGCCAGCATGAAGGGCGAGTTCGAGCAGCGCCTGCGTTCGGTCATCGACGAGGTGCAGGCCAGCCCCAAACCCATCATCCTGTTCATTGACGAGACCCACACCCTGGTGGGCGCCGGCGGCGCGGCCGGCACGGGCGATGCGGCCAACCTGCTCAAGCCCGCCCTGGCGCGCGGCCAGCTGCGCACCATCGGTGCCACCACCTTTGCCGAGTACAAGAAGCACATCGAGAAGGACCCGGCCTTGACCCGCCGCTTCCAGAGCGTGACGGTAGACGAGCCCGACGAGCCCAAGGCCCTGTTGATGATGCGTGGCGTGGCCTCCACCATGGAGAAGCACCACAAGGTGCAGATCCTGGATGAGGCCCTGGAAGGCGCGGTCAAGCTCAGCCACCGCTACATCCCGGCGCGCCAGCTGCCCGACAAATCCGTCAGCCTGCTGGACACGGCCTGTGCCCGCGTGGCCGTGAGCCTGCACGCCACCCCCGCGGAAGTGGACGACAGCCGCAAGCGCATCGAGGCGCTGGAGACCGAGCTGGCCATCATCGGCCGTGAAACCGCCATTGGCGTGGACACCGCGGTCCGCGAGGCCGATGTCAAGGCGCAGCTGGCTGAGGAGCAGGCCCGTTTGGCCGAGCTGGACAAGCGCTGGGAAGCCGAGAAGGCCCTGGTGGACCGCCTGCTGAGCCTGCGCGCCAAGCTGCGCGGCGTGGTCGAGCCGGTGGAGGGCACCAGCAGCAAGGTGGAGGCTGACGCGGCCAACGCCGCTGCGGCGGCCTTGCACCCCACGCTGACCGAAGCCGAGCGCGCCGATGCCCTGGCCGAACTCAAGCAGGTGCAGGCCGAGCTCACCACCTTGCAGGGTGAGCACCCGCTGATCCTGCCCACCGTGGACTACCAGGCCGTGGCCGCCATCGTGGGCGACTGGACGGGCATCCCCGTGGGCCGCATGGCTGCCAACGAAATCGAGACCATCCTCAACCTGCCCAAGGCCCTGGCGCAGCGCGTGGTCGCGCAGACCGATGCGCTCGACACCATCGCGCGGCGCATCCGCACCGCGCGCGCGCGGCTGGACAACCCCAACAAGCCGGTCGGCGTGTTCCTGCTGTGCGGCCCCTCGGGCGTGGGCAAGACCGAGACCGCATACCAGGAAGCCCACACCGTGTCCACGCTCAAGGGCGCGCCTCCGGGCTACGTGGGTTACGGTGAAGGTGGTGTGCTGACCGAGGCCGTGCGCCGCAAGCCCTACAGCGTGGTGCTGCTCGACGAAGTCGAGAAGGCCCACCACGACGTGCACGAGATCTTCTTCCAGGTCTTCGACAAGGGCTGGATGGAAGACGGCGAAGGCCGCGTCATCGACTTCAAGAACACCCTGATCCTGCTGACCACCAACGTGGGCACCGAAACCATCGACGCCTTGTGCGCCGACCCTGAACTGCGCCCCGACCACGAAGGCATGGCCAAGGCCCTGCGCGCCCCGCTGCTCAAGGTCTTCCCGCCTGCGCTGCTGGGCCGCATCGTGACCATTCCCTACTACCCGCTGACCGACGAGGTGCTGGGCCTGATCGCCAAGCTGCAGATCGGCCGCATCAAGAAGCGCGTCGAGCAACGCTACAAGGTGCCTTTCAACTACACCGAAGACGTCATCAAGCTGATCTTGTCACGCTGCACCGAAACCGAATCCGGCGGCCGCATGATCGATGCGATCCTGACCAACACCATGCTGCCCGATGTGTCGCGTGCCTTCCTCCACCGCATGCTGGAAGGGCACCCCATCGCCAGCGTCAGCGTGGATGCGAAGGACGGCCAGTTCGTCTACCACTTCGACTGACTCTTCAACCCGAGAGGGGGCGCGCATGAACCTCGACACCATTCCCGATCTCGTCTGGCTTGAACTGGCCATGTGCGCGCGCCTGGCTGTCAAGCAGAACACCGGTGTTCGCAAGCTGGTTCGCGATGTCTTCTACAACCAGATCTATTCCAAGTGGTCCCAAGGTGCGGTGACCTACAAGGACAACATCGATGGCCAGAAGGACGCTGGATGGGACGAGGTGGTGATCGAGTGGGTCAAGGTGGCCCAGGCGAGCAAGCAACACTCGCTGGGTTCGGTGCTGGGCGATGATTCAGTGGGCAAGGCCCATGCACAGGGCGAGATCGTCGATGGCAAGCTCAAGAGCGTGCGCTTGTGGGAGAAGTACCGGCATGGCGAGGGCGATCGCTTTCAGTTCGTGGTCAACAGCGGCTGGGGCATGGTCCTGTTCAACCGCATGCGGCAGGCCTGTCAGAGGTACATCCTCGAGCACCTCAAGGGTGAGCAGAACCGTTCGGCCGTGCGTGGCTGGAAAGTGTTCAGCGAAACACAGGGCGAAGGCCGCAGCGACAGCTGTGTCGTCTACCTGGGCTGTTCGTACAAGGACCCTGAGGTCACGCTGCTGGTGACCAAGTACATCTGGCCCAACGTGAGCGACCTGGTGGACGCCAACTTCCAGCCCATCGGTTTCTTCTCGGTTGACAACAAGCCCCTGTGGGCCATGCCCCTGCCCTCCGTTGCACGTGGGCGCAAGGTGCTGCATGTCGAACTCAAGGGCTCGGCGGGCGGGCTCATGGGATACGTCCTGGGGCTGGCTTTCGAGCAGGCGGCACCTCAGGCTGATGATGACGCCTCGGACCTGGCCCAGCGGGGCAAGGCCAAGGCGGCGGAGATCGTGAAAGCGCTGTATGCGTGAGCGTCGCTGTGCAGGGCACGGCGGCAAGGAGCCATGTGATGCCACCACCCTATGACCGAACCCATCTGCCGACCCTGGCCGAGTGGAAGGCCGCGACGGCGCTGAACGTGCTGCATGTGCGCAGCACGGCGCTCAAGCTGGTGGACGACGCGATTGCCGCGTGCGAAGGGCAGCACCCCCCTAGCGACAGTGCCCTGAGGCGACTCAAGGCCACATTCGAGCTCTGGAAGGCGACCAAGGAGGGGCAGGACCACTGGCGCACCAGTGAGCGCAACCACAGCCTGATGCTGACGCGGCTTGACGAGATCCTGTCTGGCCAGGCCGACACCGACCTGGCCCTGGGCTCGCCCGCCTTCATGGAGGACGCGCTGGTCCATGCGCGCCTGGGCGTGCTCTATCTGCTGGCCCATGTCGACTGCCAGGACACCGCGTTTCGCGTGGTGCTTGACGGCGCGGTTGGCTTCGGCACCGATGCTGCATTGAAGTTTGCGAACCGGCCCGTCGATGTCGACACCGGCCCCCTTTCGGGCATCGCCGCCAAGTTCAGCAAGCCCGCGGCCCAGAGTGTCGCCCGGCCTGCCGGCCCGTTGGCGCTGCAGTCGGACCAGCTGATGGTCCGAGAGTGGGGCCGTTTCACGAGCCTGTCCAAGGGGCTGCACGATGCCCAGGGTCTGGACGCCTGGGCCTCCGTCACCGAGGACGTCACCATGGTGTGCGACGCGGTGGCCCGCATTGTGGTCGGCAACGGCTTCAGTCCCCTGGGTACCACGGTCGAAATCACCAAAGGCCTGTATCTGGCCGGCACGGCCGCGGTGGCCAAGTACACCGAATGGCGACGCAGCCAGGGCGTCGAGTTGCTGGCCGGTTATCCCAGCACCGTGCAGGAGGCCATCCGCAAGGCGATGTGGATGAGCATCGGCCATGGCGTCTACGAAACCCTCAAGGGGGGCCTGAAACTGGGCCTGGAGCTGGCCGCTGGTGCGGTGGCGGACGCCGTGGCGCTGATTGCCAGTGCCATCGAGGCGGTGATCAAGTGCATCTTGCGCATCCTGGACCTGCGCCGCATCAAGACGTGCCTCTCGGAAGCGAAGAACCACTGGCACGCCTACATGCAAGACCAGCAGGCCAAGCAGGACAAGCTGTACAACGGCATCCACAAGCGCCCCATCGAATTCAACCAGTGGTTCAGGCCGTATGCGCTGGCCGTACCCAGTCTGGCCGTCCTGGTGCTCAACAGCGGTGTCTGCCAGGATTCGATGCACTTTCTGAAGATGTTCGATGGCCAGAACATGGCGATCTCGCAAAGTGCCTATGATGCCGGCCTCGCCTACATCGACGAGCTGAAACTGGACGGCGTTCGCCTGCTGGAAGAGCAGGGCTTTGCCTTCAGCAGCGGCGACCCCCTCGTGCAAAGCTGCCTGGAGGGGTGCGCACATCCTGGGCTTGCCTTGCTCTCGCCGCGCAGCCCTCTTAAGACCATCCTTGACACCGTGGCCTCGTCCTGATGTGCCCACCGCCTGGAGTTTGAACTGTGTCCACGAACCAAGACATGAGCACCCCGCCCTCGACGGAGCTGAGCTTCCAGGACGCCCTGCAGATGGCCGTCCAGCTGCACCGCAACAACCAGCTGGAAGGCGCCGTGCAGCTCTACCAGCGTCTGCTGGAGGCCGTGCCCGGCCACCCGGACGTGCTGCACCTCATGGGCATGGCCCGCCACCAGATGGGCCAGTCCGACGAAGGCGTGAGCCTCATCGAGCGCGCCATCGAAGCCGAGCCCAACTACGCCGGCTACTTCAACAACCTGGGCAACATCTACATGGCCCGTGGCGAGGTGGCCAAGGCCCTGGGCGCCTACCAGCAGGCCGTCGAGCTGGACCGCGACAACGCCGACCTGCACAACAACCTGGGCGCGCTGTACAAGGCCCAGCGCCAGTTCGACGAGGCCCACGCGTCTTACGAGCGTGCCATGCAGCTGGACCCGCGCCACGTCAGTGCCCACAACAACATGGGCCTGCTGTATGCCGAGAAGGGCGACCGCCCCGGTGCGATCACCTACTACATCAAGGCGCTGGAGCTGCTGCCGGGGGACTCATCCGCGCGCCGCCTGCTGGGCACCACCTACTACGCCATGGGCCGCATCGCCGATGCGGGCGAGGTCTACCGCCAGTGGCTGGAGCAGGAGCCCGAACACCCCACGGCTCGCCACATGTACGCTGCCTGCACTGGCCAGGGCGTGCCCGAGCGCGCCCCGGACGACTACGTCGAGCAGGCCTTCGACCACTTTGCCGAGAGTTTCGAGTCGGTGCTCAACGAGCGCCTGAACTACCAGGCGCCACAGCTGTGTGCCGACATGCTGGCCCGCCACCTGCCGCCCCCACAGCACCAGTTCGTGATGCTGGACGCCGGCTGCGGCACCGGCCTGTGCGGCCCCCTCATGGCGCCGTGGGCCAAGGTGCTGGCCGGTGTGGACCTCTCCAAAGGCATGCTCGACCGTGCCCAGACCAAGGGCGTCTACCGCGACCTGTACAAGGCCGAGCTGACCGAGTTCCTGCATCTCTCGCCCCGTCAGTGGGATGTGGTGCTGTCGGCCGACACCCTGTGCTACTTTGGAGACCTGAGCAAGGTCATCCTGGAGTCGGCCAACTCGCTCAAGCCGGGCGGCACCCTGGTCTTCACCGTCGAGGCCCTGCCCGACGAAGCCGAGCTGGCCCACCAGATCCAGCCGCACGGCCGCTACGCCCACCATGAACGGCACATCATCGAGGTGCTGAGTGCCGCGGGGCTCAACCTGCTGGACATGGAGGCGGTCATCCTGCGGGAGGAGGGTGGCAAACCCGTCAACGGGTGGCTGGTCGCGGCGCGCCAGTTGGCCTGACGCCTGGCGGGCCGGCGCAGCCCGGGGGGTGACTTTGGTCGCTTTGCCAGGCGGCTGGACTGAGGTCCACTAAAGCACCATGGCGACCCAAGCACCCATCACGCTCCGTTCCCCCCTGCCCGCGGCCGACCTGTTCCTCGAATCGATGAACGTGTCGGAGGGGCTGAGCCAGCTCGGCGGCATGCAGCTCAACCTGCTGAGCGAAAAGCCCACCCTGGCCCCCAAGGACCTGCTGGGCAAGCCGGTCACGCTCACCCTGCATCTGGCGGACGACAGCAAGCGCTTCTTCCACGGTTACGTCACCCGCTTCGGCCTGGGTACGCCCAGGGGGCGTTACTTCGCCTACCAGGCCGAGGTCCGCCCCTGGCTGTGGTTCCTCACCCGCACCAGTGACTGCCGCATCTTCCAGGAGATGTCGGTGCCGGACATCGTCAAGAAGGTGTTCGACGACCACGCCAGCGTGGCCCAGGTCAAGCTCAAGCTGTTTCGCAGCTACCGCCCCTGGACGTATTGCGTGCAGTACCGCGAAAGCGATTTCCAGTTCGTCACCCGGCTGCTGGAGCGCGAAGGCATCTACTGGTACTTCGAGCACACCGATGGCAAGCACGAACTCGTGCTCATGGATTCGCTCAGCGCGCACGACCCGATCACGGGCGAGAGCACCATCCGCTACATCGAGGACCCCAACAACGCGCCGCCAGATCAGGAGTACATTTCGAACTGGACCTTCAGCCAGGAGGTCAAGACCGGCAAGATGGTGCTGACCAGCTACGACTTCGAGCGCCCCGCCACCTCGCTGCTGGTGGACGCCAGCCTGAGCCGCTCGCACGATCAGGCCTCGGCCGAACGTTTCGATTTCCAGGGCGACTACACCAAGGCGCCGGATGGCAAGCAGTTCGCCGAAGACTGGCTCGACGAAGTCCAGGCGCGCCACCACCGTCTGGAAGGTGCCGGCAATGCCATGGGCCTGGAGGCCGGTCGCACCTTCACGCTGGCCAAGCACCCACGTGAAGACCAGAACGCCCAGTACCTGCTGACCAGCGTGCGCATCCAGGCCCAGGTGGCCGTGTTCGACGCGGGCGGCAGCGGCAGCCAGTACAAGGTCAGCTTCGAGGCCATCCCGGCCACGCAGCAGTTCCGCCCACCGCGCCAGACGCCCAAGCCCTTCGTGCAGGGCCCGCAGACGGCGGTGGTGGTGGGCCCCAGCGGTGAAGAAATCTTCACCGACAAGTACGGGCGCGTCAAAGTGCAGTTCCACTGGGACCGCCTGGGCAAGAAGGACGAAAAGAGTTCGTGCTGGGTGCGCGTGTCGCAGCCCTGGGCGGGCCAGAACTTCGGCTTCATGCACATCCCGCGCATCGGCCAGGAGGTGGTGGTCGACTTCCTCGAAGGCGACCCCGACCAGCCCTTGATCACGGGCCGCGTCTACAACGCCCAGCAGATGCCGCCGTGGGACCTGCCGGCCAACGCCACGCAGTCGGGCGTGCTGTCGCGCTCGTCCAAGGGTGGGGCCTATGGCAATGCCAATGCACTGCGCTTCGAGGACAAGAAAGGCAGCGAGCAGGTCTGGCTGCATGCCGAGAAGAACCAGGACATCGAGGTCGAGAACGACGAAACGCACTGGGTGGGGCATGACCGCACCAAGACCATCGACCACGACGAGAAGGTCCACGTCAAGCACGACCGCACCGAAACGGTCGACAACAACGAGACCATCACCATCGGGGTGGACCGCACCGAGAAGGTGGGCAACAACGAGAAGATCACGATCGGCGTGAACCGCACCGAAGACGTCGGTGCCAACGAGCAGATCACCATCGGGGCCAACCGCACCGAGTCGGTGGGCGCCAACGAGTCGGTGACCATCGGTGCGAACCGCAGCATCTCGGTGGGCGGCAGCGAAACCGCCACGGTGGCCATGCAGCGCACGCACACCGTGGGTGTCAACGAGACCATCGCCATTGGCGCGGCGCAAGAAGTGGCCATTGGCGCGGCGCAGTCCATCAACGTGGGGGCCAACCAGTCCACCAATGTGGGGGCGAGTCAGTCGGTCAATGTGGGTTCCGGCCAGTCCATCTCTGTGGGGGCCGACCACAGCCTCAAGGTGGGCGGGGCCCAGAGCGTGTCGGTGGGCAAGGACCGCACCTTGCAGGTCAGCGGCAACGAGGCCATCAAGGTCGGCAAGAACCTGATCATCGAGGCGGCCGACTCCATCTCGATCACCACCGGCAGCGCGAGCATCACCATGAAGAAGGACGGCACCATCATCATCAAGGGCAAGGATGTGACCGTGGAGGGCTCGGGCAAGATCAACGTGAAGGCCAGCAGCGACATGGTGCTCAAGGGCTCCAAGATCCTGCAGAACTGAGATGTCGCTCAAGGTGTGATGACATGAAGCCCAACGATTTGCCCGATGGCCTGACGGCTGTGCCTGTTGAAGCCGACGACCTGTTTTCTCCTTTGCTGCAAGCGCCCGCCTCGGGCTTGACGCCGCCGACCTGCGCTTTGACAAGCCCCGTGGCCGGTGTGGTGGTGGGCACACTGCTCGCCTTGACCGACGATGGCCAGACGCCCCTCGTGAGCTTCGCCGGCCAGCCAGGCCATGCGGCCCTGCCTGCTCGCAGCACCGTGGATCTGCATGGCCCGCACATTGGCCAGGCCGTGGTGTTGATGTTCGAGCAGGGTGATGTACACAGGCCCATCGTCATGGGTGTGCTGCGTGGGCAGCCAGGCTGGCCACTGGCGCAGCAACCCGCCACCGTCGATGTGGACGCGGACGGTGCCCGCATGGTCGTGTCGGCCCAGGAGCAACTGGTCCTGCGTTGTGGCAAGGCCAGCATCACCCTGACCAAATCGGGCAAGGTCTTGATTGACGGCAGCTATGTGGTGAGCCGCTCCAGCGGGGTCAACCGGGTCAAGGGCGGCTCTGTCCAGCTCAATTGAGCACCTTGACCCATTGCCGCGACGTGCTGCCATGAACATCATCAACGCCACCCGCATGGTTGTGGGCTTCAACATGGGCTTGGAGCCGAGTGGGCGTGAGCTGCTGGTTGTTGTCATCAAGGGCACCTTCGTCTTGCCCAAGCCGGGCGAGCCGGTGCGGCTGCATGACGAGCAGCTGCCACTGGTCATGGCAGACACCTTCACCGGGGAGCCGGGCCGCAGCGCGCCGGTGCACGAGATCGATTTCGCGCCGCGCAAGCACCAGTGCGACGTCTTGCTGGTGGGCAGTGCCTATGCGCCCGCCGGGCAGGCGGTGACGCGCACGCAAGTCAGCCTGAGTGTGGGCACGATGAGCAAGTCCTGCGATGTGGTGGGGCCGCGTGTCTGGGAGGCCGGGGTGACGGGTATCCATGCGTCACCGCCGCAGGCCTTCACACGGCTGCCCATCTCGTACGATGTGGCTTTTGGTGGGGTCGATGATGCCTCCAGCGACCCCGCGGAGCACGACGCCTTCATGCTCAACCCGGCGGGCCGCGGCT
>JACPOH010000185.1 GCA_016185075.1 Aquabacterium sp.
CTTGGCATGAGTGCGTCCAAAGCATGGGAAATGGGCGCGAAACGCGCCCAAAACACCTGCCTGAGGCACGTTCAGTCGCAAATTTGGTCATATCAGCGCACCCAACCATGGTCAGCGCTCATTTGTGCAGACCTTCCCTAGCGGACTTTGACTCGCGCATGGTTTATTGGAAATCCCTGATGATTGTTGTCGCTGGCTCTCTGGTCGAACGCGGATCAAGTGTCGAGTGCCTGCTGCCGATAGTGCCGCGCTTAAGGTCGTTTTGTCGGTGATTGCAAGCTTGCGCACGAATTGTAAGTTCTCATCCACGATACCGAGCCGCTTGGCGCATCTCTTGACTGTGCTGTGAATACATCGAGGCCGACGTGGTTCGCCTGAAATGCGAGAGGGGCGCTGCGCCCCTCTTTCTTTGCGATGGACAGGCCAGCGATCAAGTCGTGATCAGAACGTGTCGCCAGGCACGCGCACCCAGCCTTCCATGAGGATGCGGGCGCTGCGGCTCATGATGGCCTTGGTGACCGTCCATTGGCCGTTCACCTGCTTGGCCTGGGCGCCCACGCGCAGGGTGCCCGAAGGGTGGCCAAAGCGCACGGCTTCGCGCTCACCGCCGCCGGCAGCCTGGTTGACCAGGGTGCCAGGAATGGCCGCCGCCGTGCCGATGGCCACAGCCGCCGTGCCCATCAGGGCACCGGCCACGCGGATGGCCTCGAAGCGTTTGAGCGCCTCGGGGTCGGTGTTGATCTGCTCGCGCAGCTCGGTGCCGGTGTAGCCGATGTCCTTGGCGTTGACGAACACGGTCGGGATACCAGCCGTGATCATCGTGGCCTTGAAAGTGCCCACGCCAGGCACTTCCAGGTCGTCCACCAGGTTGCCGGTGGGGAACATCGAGCCGCCCTCGTCGCCGTCGTCGGATGGGTCCATGAACTCGAGCACGATCTCGGCAGCGGGGAAGGTCACGCCGTCGAGTTCGAAGTCACCGGTTTCCTGCACCTGGCCATTGGTGACGGGCACGTGGGCGATGATGGTCTTCTTGATGTTGGCTTGCCAGACGCGGACCACGGCCACGCCGTTTTCAGGGAGGCGCAACGGGTCAACCAGGCCCGCGTGAATGGCGAAGGCGCCAGCCGCCGTGGACAGGTTGCCGCAATTGCCTGACCAGTCCACAAAGGGCTTGTCGATCGAAACCTGGCCGTACAGGTAGTCCACATCGTGATCGGGCACGCTGGACTTGGACAGGATCACGCACTTGGAGGTGGACGAGGTCGCACCGCCCATGCCGTCGATGTGAGCGGCATAAGGGTCGGGGCTGCCGATCACGCGCATGAACAGCTTGTCACGCGCTTCGCCGGGTTGCTGACAGGCGGCGGGCAGGTCCTGCAGGCGGAAGAACACGCCCTTGCTGGTGCCGCCGCGGATGTAGGTGGCGGGGATTTTGACTTGAGGGGCGAATGCCATGCTGAAGTCCTTTCAGGCGGCTTTGTTAGCTGCCAAGAAGTCTTGGGCAAAGCGCTGCAACACGCCGCCAGCCTGGTACACCGACACTTCTTCCGCCGTGTCCAGACGGCAGGTCATCGGCACCTTCACCACTTCACCGTTCTTGCGGGTGATGACGAGCGTCAGGTCCGTGCGGGGCTTGAGTTCGCCTTCCACGTCATAGGTTTCAGTGCCGTCCAGGTTCAGCGTCAGGCGGTTGGTGCCGGGCTTGAACTCCAGGGGCATCACGCCCATGCCGATCAGGTTGGTGCGGTGGATGCGTTCGAAGCCTTCGGCGGCAATCGCTTCCACGCCAGCCAGGCGCACGCCCTTGGCGGCCCAGTCACGCGAAGAGCCCTGGCCGTAGTCGGCGCCAGCGATGATGATCAGCGGTTGCTTGCGCTCGTAGTAGGTCTCCATGGCTTCCCACATGCGCACGACCTTGCCTTCGGGCTCGATGCGGGCCAGCGAGCCGGCCTTCACCTTGCCGTCGGCATCACGCACCATCTCGTTCTTCAGCGTGGGGTTCGCGAAGGTGGCGCGCATGGCGGTCAGGTGGTCGCCGCGGTGCGTGGCGTAGGAGTTGAAGTCTTCTTCCGGCAGGCCCATCTTGTGCAGGTACTCACCGGCAGCCGAGTTCATCAGGATCGCGTTCGAAGGCGACAGGTGATCGGTGGTGATGTTGTCCGGCAGGATGGCCAGCGGGCGCATGCCCTTGAGCGTGCGCGGGTTGGCGGCCAGCGCGCCCACACCTTCCGTGTCCCAGTAAGGTGGGCGGCGGATGTAGGTGGATTGCGGGCGCCAGTCGTACTGCGGGCTCACCTTCACGCCCTTGTCGGCCTGGATGGCGAACATGGGTTCGTACACGGCGCGGAACATCTCGGGCTTCACGCTGGCCTTGACGATGGCGTCGATCTCTTCATCCGAAGGCCAGATGTCCTTGAGGCGGATTTCCTTGCCGTCGACCACGGTCAGCACATCGTTTTCGATGTCGAAGCGCACGGTGCCGGCAATGGCGTAGGCCACGACCAGCGGGGGCGAAGCCAGGAAGGCTTGCTTGGCATACGGGTGGATGCGGCCGTCGAAGTTGCGGTTGCCCGAGAGCACTGCGGTGGCGTACAGATCGCGGTCGATGATCTCTTGCTGGATCTTGGGGTCCAGGGCGCCCGACATGCCGTTGCAGGTCGTGCAGGCGAAAGCCACGATGCCGAAGCCCAGCTTCTCCAGGTCGCCCAGCAGGCCGGCTTCCTTCAGGTACAGCTCCACGGCCTTCGACCCAGGGGCCAGTGAAGACTTCACCCAGGGCTTGCGGGTCAGGCCCAGCTTGTTGGCGTTACGGGCCAGCAAGGCGGCCGCGATCACGTTGCGCGGGTTGGAGGTGTTGGTGCACGAGGTGATGGCGGCGATGATCACGGCGCCATCGGGCATGGTGCCTTCGTTGGCGGCAGGCATGGCCCATTTGCCGGCGATGCCCTTGGCAGCCAGGTCAGCCGTGGCTACGCGGGCGTGCGGGTTCGAGGGGCCGGCCATGTTGCGCACGACGCTGGACAGGTCGAACGTCAGATCGCGTTCGTACACAGCGTCCTTGAGCGAGTCGGACCACAGGCCAGCGGTCTTGGCATAGGTCTCGACCAGCTTGACCTGTTCGGCGTCGCGGCCGGTCAGCGTCAGGTAGTCCAGGGTCTGCTGGTCAATGCTGAACATGGCGGCGGTGGCGCCGTATTCGGGGGCCATGTTCGAGATCGTGGCGCGGTCGCCGATCGTCAGCTTCGAAGCGCCTTCGCCGTAGAACTCCAGGTAGGCACCCACGACCTTGGACTTGCGCAGGAACTCGGTCAGCGCCAGCACCACGTCGGTGGCGGTGATGCCGGGTTGACGCTCGCCCGTCAGCTTCACGCCGACGATTTCAGGCAGGCGCATCCACGAGGCACGGCCCAGCATCACGTTCTCGGCTTCCAGGCCGCCCACGCCGATGGCGATCACGCCCAGCGCATCCACGTGAGGGGTGTGCGAGTCGGTGCCCACGCAGGTGTCGGGGTAGGCCACGCCCTTGTCGGCATGGATCACGGGCGACATCTTCTCCAGGTTGATCTGGTGCATGATGCCGTTGCCCGCAGGGATCACGTCCACATTGGCAAACGCATTCTTGGTCCACTCGATGAAGTGGAAGCGGTCTTCGTTGCGGCGCTCTTCGATCTCGCGGTTCTTCTTGAAGGCATCGGGGTCGAAACCACCGCACTCCACGGCCAGGGAGTGGTCCACGATCAGCTGCACGGGCACCACGGGGTTCACCTTGGCGGGGTCACCGCCTTCCTTGGCAATCGCATCACGCAGGCCGGCGAGGTCCACCAGCGCGGTCTGGCCCAGGATGTCGTGGCAGGCCACGCGGGCAGGGAACCACGGGAAGTCGCGATCGCGCTTGCGCTCGATCAGCTGCGTCAGGCATTCGTTGATGATGGCCGGGTCTGCCTTGCGTACGATGTTTTCGGCATGCACGCGCGAGGTGTAGGGCAGGGTGGCCCAGGCGCCGGGCTTGATCGCTTCAACGGCGGCCTGGGTGTCGAAGTAGTCCAGCTTGGTGCCGGGCAGGTTCTTGCGGAATTGGGTGTTGATGTTGCTCATGGCCGGGGCACTCGGTGAACAGTGAGGCTCAAGGTAAAAGGGCGCCTGAGGCGCCCTTGCTGTGCTGAATTACTTGCGGTCCTTCAGCGGCACGAACTTCTGGTCTTCAGGGCCGGTGTAGTTGGCCGAGGGGCGGATGATCTTGCCGTCAATGCGTTGTTCGATCACGTGGGCCGACCAGCCGGAGGTACGGGCGATCACGAACAGCGGGGTGAACATGGCAGTGGGCACGCCCATCATGTGGTAGCTCACGGCCGAGAACCAGTCCAGGTTGGGGAACATCTTCTTGATTTCCCACATCACCGACTCCAGGCGGGCAGCGATGTCGTACATCTTCATGTTGTTCTGTTCCTTGGACAGGTCTTCTGCCACCTTCTTGATGACCACGTTGCGGGGGTCGCTCACGGTGTAGACGGGGTGGCCGAAGCCGATCACGACTTCCTTCTTTTCGACGCGGGCGCGGATGTCGGCCTCGGCTTCATCGGGGTTGTCGTAGCGCTTCTGGATTTCGAAGGCGACTTCGTTGGCGCCGCCGTGCTTGGGGCCACGCAGGGCGCCGATGCCACCGGTGATGGCCGAGAACATGTCGGAACCCGTGCCAG
>JACPOH010000186.1 GCA_016185075.1 Aquabacterium sp.
AGCAGCGAGAGAAGGGCGGCGCTGATCATGGCCCAGTTGAGTGCCTCAGGCTTGTCGCTTGCCAGCAGCCCGCCGATGGCCAGCACGCGGCACAGGCTGATGGACACGTTGATCAGGCTCAGGCGCTTGATCTGGTCCATGGATTGAAACAGCTGGCCGGCGACCAGGCAGCTCCGCACCAGCACCAGCTCGGACAGCCCGACCACCAGGGCCAGGGGCAGATTGGCCTTGGGCCCGTAGACCAGTTGCACGGCCAGCATGATGGCCATCACCAGGGCCAGGCCCAGGGCCAACGTGACCGCCAGGCTGTTGCCCAGCTGTACCGGCGCGGCCTTGTGGTCGCGCGACACGGTCATCAGCATGACGTTGCCGTAGCCCAGGCCGGCCAGTGGCACCACGATGGCCACCATCGCATTGACCGAGGCAAAGGCCCCGTACTCGCTGGCGCCCAGCGTGCGTGCCAGCAGGATGAACTGGATGGCCTGAAGCACAACGGCGGCCATGTTGCCGCCGAGCATGAGGAATGTCTTCTTGAACAGACTACCCGCAGCCATGAAACCCGCTCTTGCCCGGTTCGCGCGCGGGCTCAGCGTGCCAGCAGGTCACGCGTGGCCGGTGTCACGCTGCGAACGATCTCCGCAGCGAACTGTTCCTGCCGTTGGAAGGCGCTTTCCAGCTGGTCGGGCTCTGCGGACGCCGGCATCCTTTGCGAGACGCGCATGAGCAGGCCGTCGGTGACCCGGCCGGCCAGCCCTTCCTGCAGGATGTGCATGCGGGTCTTGAGCGCGCTGTCACTGTAGATGCTGCCGATGCGGATCCAGTAGCTGACCACTTCCATCGAGCCATTGCGGTCCAGCGCGATCATGCGCTTGCCGATGATGGGCTGCTGGCTGGTCATGCTCTTGATCGTGAACGTGTGATCACGGAGCTTCTGGACGGCATAGCCTTGCGCCGGGTAGCACAGCTCAGGGCGGTGGATTTTCACTTCCTGGCGCTGGTGCTTGCCCCAGGCCACGGCCACGCCAATCTGGTGCCCCTGGTTGTCCACATAGGTGCGCAGCACGGACTGGTCGTAAGGCTGGTTGATGTCAGGCGTGTTGCCCTGCGTGATCGAGACCTGCGTGATGGGCGAGGCCAAGGCAGACCAGGGCCCGATCTTGTTGGGGATGCTGGTTTCCAGCTGTGGCTCGTCGCCCCGTTCGTGCAGTGTCGGCTGTGCCAGTCGGGCCGCCAGGGCGGCACCGCACAGGATGGATGCGAGCACCCAGGTTCGTGCGTGAATGCGCCAAGGGCCGGACAGCATCTTGTTCATCAGGCGTAGTCGTTGAGGATGGTGCCCGCGAAGGCAGGGCAGGCCTTCTGCAATTGGGTGACGAGCGTATTGAGCGCAGCAGCCTGTGTGACGCCCTTGCGCGCCACGGCGACGGCCGCACCGCATTTGGCCGCGATGACGCGGGCATCGGCGCCGTGCACGGCGGCCGGCGTGTCCACGATCACGTAGTCGAACTTCATGATCACCTCGGACAGCAGCATGTCAAACGCGTTGCGTTGCGCCAGCTCCAGTGGGTTGGGTGGCACCACGCCCACAGGCAGCACATACAGGCTGGGCAGGGCATCGATCGGGCGGATGACATTGGTCTCGGATCGCCCTGACAGGATGCCGCTCAGGCCGGATGTGCCCGAGCCTATGCCGAACAGTTCATGCAGGCGGGGCGTGCGCATGTCGGCGTCGATCAGCAGGGTGCGCCCGTCCAGCTGGCTGAAAGCGGCGGCCAGGTTGGCTGCAAAAAAAGTCTTGCCATCACCGCTGTCTGGGCTGCACACGGCCAGTGCCAGGGGCGCGTTCTTGGCGCCAAATGGGCCGGACAGCAGAGAACTGCGGATGTCCCGGAAGAACTCGGCCGCCGAATCGAAAGGGGCCGTGGCCACCACCAACTCGGCGCTGATGTTGTTGCGCCCATCTGCCGCGTAGGGGTAGTGGAATTGCTGCGACAGCGCCCAGAGCACGTCTTCGCGCTTGACATAGCCCAGCTCGACCGCCGCCTCGCCGAACTTGAGGCCTTTGGCGCGCTGCAGGGCCACGACCGCCTCGACCTGAGCGGGCGTCAGTTTGTGCGCATCGGCAATGATGTTGCCAATGCTCTTTTCACCGCCGACTTCGTTTTGAGAATGTTTCATGGCCATGGGCAGGTAGGTGAATCAGGCCTTCTTCGGGGCGGTCAGCTCGGGCAGGGCGCGTTTGGCCAGCCTGGGGGGGCTCTTGACCGGCAGCAGGGCACCCTTCTTGGCTTCCAGGGCCACGGGCATGGTGCCCAGGAAGGCCGATTTGGTGAAGGTCAAGATGTCATCCTCCAGGCGGATGCGTCGGTCACGCGTTTCGCGCAGCACGGCCAGACCCACGCTGAGCATGCAACCCAGGACGATCGAAATGGCCGTGTTGAGGATCATCTTGGGGAAAGAGGCGTCCGCGGGCGGTGAGGCGTACTTGAGTATCGACACATCCGTCTGGTTGCTCTGGCTTTCCAGGCTGGTCTGGGCGTAGCGCGCCTGCAGGGCGTCGTAGGCGCGCTGGGCATTGGCGACGTCAGAGACCAGTACGGAAGCCTCGTCACGCTGTGCCTTCAGGTGCAGGATTTTTTCGCGCTGGGCCTCCAGCGCAGCTCTGACCTGGGCTTCGCGCGACAGGTTCACCGTGTTGTTGATCGACACGCTGGAGGTCACGCGGGTGATTTCCGCATCGATGCGGGCGCGCAGTTCATTGATGTTGGCTTGCAGCTGAACGACCTGAGGGTGGGCGTTGCCTTGCGA
>JACPOH010000187.1 GCA_016185075.1 Aquabacterium sp.
AGCCCCGATGGCAAATGCATGATCACCTTTGGCACCACCGGCACGACGCGGCAAGCCCGGCATGTGCTGGGTGAAGTCAAACGTGTGGTCAAGCGTGAAGGTGGCTTCTATGGCGGCACGTTCATGGGCCGTAAGTGGGCGCATTCGCGTTTCCGCTCGCCCTACCTTCGCCACGGCTTCTGGGAACATGGCTACTCGATCGACACGCTGGAGACCTGCGTCAACTGGGCCCAGGTCAGCGAGGCCATGCGACAGATCGAAGCGGCCTTGCATGCGCATGCGGGGGCCGGCGAACAAGTGCATGTGTTCAGCCACCTGGCCTGCCAGGCTTCGGCACCCAGCAGCAGGTGCGTGCGTGTTTCCTCTGGGTTGGACAGCCGCAGCATGGATACGCTCACCTTGGTCTGCACGAGCTCGCGCACGATGCGCAGCGCGCTGTCCCAGTTCGGCGCAAAAGCCACATGGAAGGACTCGTGTTCCGGCAGACGCTGCACCCGCACATCGACTTCCGTGAGGATGCCCATGCGGCCTTCGGTACCCATGAACATCTCGCGCAGATCGGGCCCCGCTGACGAGGCCGGGATGGTCGGGATGGTGAGCGTGCCCTGGAAGGTCTCGATGCGGCCACCTGCAAACAACTGCTCGATGCGCCCGTACCGGATCGACTGCTGACCCGATGAGCGACTGGCCACCCAGCCCCCCACGGTCGACAGCTCGAACGATTGCGGGAAATGGCCCAGCACATAGCCCTTCTCGGCCAGTTGTTGCTCCAGCAGCGGCCCGGGTGTCCCTGCGCCAAAGCGGGCGATCTGGCTGACCTCGTCCAGCGCCATCAAGCGGTTCATTTGCGCCAGCGAGATCGTCAGCACCGGCTGCGGCGAAGGTTGCGGGGTGATGTGTCCCGCCACGGACGTGCCTCCACCATAAGGGATCACCTGCACGCCCAGGCCTTGTGCCCAGGCCAGCAACGCTCGAACCTGCTCGGAGCTGACGGGCTCTGCCACGCCATCCGGGAACAGCCCGAACTGGCCCGATCGCATGGCGTACCAGTCTGGCAGGCTCTGGCCCCGCGCATGGCGTATGCGTTTGTCCGGGTCTTTGGACACCAGGGGGTGATCCGGCAGTCGGCTGGCCGGCACGCTTTGGCGCACGGCCGCCAGCGTGGCATCCGGCAAGACGCGACCTGGGCCGATCAGGCTCTGGATGTGCCGCAGCCCCGCGTCCCGCAGTGGGTAGTGGTTGTTTTCATCGCCCCAGCCATTCCAGCGCCGCATAGTCAACTTTCAACATCAATCAGAACAACGCGCGCAGGCTGACGCCATCGGAGGTATGGGCATACCCGATTCATGCAGAACCCGAGGGTGTGGAGCGGAGCGCGGGGCTCAGGCCGCCAGATTGGTACGCGGGCTGGCCATCAACATGCCGCCATTGTTTCGAATGCGGCCTGATCGAGCTTGACCTTCGCTGTCAGTTGTTGACAGATCGCGCCAATCTGTGTGCGGCGAAAACGGCTCGCCATGCAGCGAGCTTGCGCTCGAACGACCACGAGGCATTGGCCGGGCTGGTGGAGGGCAGCTTGTAGACGGGCAAGCCCAAGGCCTGTGTGATCTTCATGTGGCGTGAGGACTCGCCCCCGTTGTGCGCGATGGCCTCCAGTGTGGGGATGCGGCGGATCAGCCCGGCCAGATCATTGAGTTGCGCGTTCTGGATGGCGCTGTCCAGGCTGCCCTCGCGCTCGCAACCGGCGTACACATCCCAGATGGCCAGGCCGTGCGCGTGCACGATCGGCAGCCGTGCGGCATAGGGCAGGGCGGACAAGGCCTGATCGCCTTCCAGCCCCCACAGGGCCGAAAGGATGGGCCAGAAATGGTTGCGCGGGTGCGCGTAGTACTGCTGGGCCTGTAGCGACGCCACGCTGGGAAAGCTGCCCAGCACCAGCAGCTTTGCACCCGGTGCGGCGATGGGCGCCAGGCCCGACAGGCGCGGCGCGGGAGAGGGGCTGCTGGCCTCGGCCTTGGTGGTGTCTGGCATGGGTGAACGTCGGCGGGCCATGAGCCCGACTGTGCCACACTGCTGGGCGTGAAACGCACCAAAGCTGTCCGGCTACCCGCCCTCCCTGATGCCACCATTTCCGAAGAAGGTGGCCTTCGATACCTCCATCTCGAGACGCCCTGGATCCAGGGCGCCATGCGCATCCGCCAGCCTCAGAAGCTGGAGCTGGACTACATCCAGCGCATGATGGCGTGGATGCTGTTGCGCGACCCGGCCGAACTGGCCCACACCCGTTGCCTGCAGCTGGGCCTTGGGGCAGCCGCCATCACCAAGTATTGCCACAGCGTGCTGCGCCTGCCCACCACCGCCGTTGAAATCAACCCGCAAGTCATCGCCGCCTGCCGCAACTGGTTTCACCTGCCTGATGACGACGAGCGCCTGGCCGTGATCCTCGGTGATGCAGCCAGGTATGTGAATGACGACGCGCACGTGGCCAGCGCCGATGCCCTGTGCGTCGACCTGTATGACCATGAGGCCGCCAGCCCCGTGCTGGACGACGAAGACTTCTACCGCGCCTGTTGGCGCGTGCTCGACGACGGCGGCATCATGACTGTCAACCTGTTCGGGCGCGACGCCAGCTTCGAGCGAAGCGCCTCGCGCATCAGCGCCGCCTTTGGCGAGAGCCAGGTGGCCATGCTCAAGCCGACCACCGAGGGCAACACCATCGTGCTGGCATGGAAGGGCTTCGACATGCCTGAACGTGAAGTGCTGGCACAACGTGCCGAAACTTTACAGACCCGTTGGTCGCTTCCCGCGCGAAAATGGGTCAAGCTTCTGTCCACCTTCACGCCTGCCGCGACCAGCAAGACATGACCGCACACGCCTCGTCTTCGGGCGCCCACCAAGGGGCCCACAAGCCGCACACCAAGCGCCCCATCACCCACAAGGGGCCGCTGGAATGGCGCGTGCTGCTGACCTGGCTGACCGAAGACAAGGTGCTCACCCTGAAAGACGCCGAATCGGTGGCGCAACGCTTTGGCGCGGGTGACAGCGCCCAGCACCCCCTGGTGCGCCTGGCTGGCCTGGGCCTCAAGCGTGCCGATACCGGCACCGCGCTGGAGCTGGAGCCACTGACCGAATGGCTGGCCGGCCACATCGGCATGCCGTATCTGCGCATTGATCCGCTCAAGGTGGACGTGGCCCGCGTGGCCGAGGTGATGTCCATCAACTACGCCGAACGTCGCAAGGCCCTGCCGGTACAGTTCGGGCTCAACGAAATCACGATTGCCACCTGCGAGCCGCTGGACGTGGGCTGGATCGACGAGATCCTGGCGCACACCAAGAAGACCATCAAGCTGGTCGTGGCCAGCCCGCTGGACCTGCAGCGTTACCGCACCGAGTTCTACACGCTGGCCAAGTCCGTCAAGGACGCCAACAAAAAAACGGGCGACAGCGTGGCCCACAACTTCGAGCAGCTGGTTGAGCTGGGCAAGACCAACCGCCAGCTCGATGCCAATGACCAGGGCATCATCCAGGTCGTCGACTGGCTGTGGCAATACGCCTTTGACCAACGCGCATCGGACATCCACCTCGAACCCCGCCGCGAGATGGGTGCCATCCGCTTCCGCATCGACG
>JACPOH010000188.1 GCA_016185075.1 Aquabacterium sp.
GGCCGCCGAACTGGGCATCGACCCGCCAGCGTGAGGCGTCTCAGGCGCCCCTCACATGGTTCTGACCGACTCGCTCAAGACCCGGCCGGTTCCACCTGCCAGAGTTTCTTCCAGCCATCCAGGCCCAGCTTGCGCAGTGTCTGGATATTGGTTTCGTAAATGTCGGACGCATCAGGGATGGCCACCACCGCCTGCTCCAGGCTGCTTTCGCGAATCAGGTGCAGGGTCGGGTAAGGCGAGCGGTTGCTGTAGTTCTCGATGTCATCGGGCTCGGTGCCATCGAACTGGTAGTCCGGGTGGAAGCTGGCCACCTGGATGACACCATCGAGCCCCATGTCTTCCACGGCGGCATCGACCACGTCCAGGAAGTCGTTGAAATCCATGAAATCGGTCAGAGCGGCCGGATGCACCAACAAGGTCGTGTCGATGTCCTCGGGGTCGGCATCACGCAGGATGCTCAATTCGGCCAGGAGGTCTTCCAGCAGCTCCTCGGGCGACGTGGCGTCCGAGACGCGGTAGCGGATCTGGTTCTTGACGTGCACGGCCTTGGCAAAAGGGCACAGGTTCAAACCGATGACCGCCCGAGTCAGCCAGGTCTGCGTGTCGGTGATGATGGTGTCGTGGTCGAGGCTCATGATGGCATTGTCTCCTGATTGATCACCCAGGCGCAGCAGGTCACATGCGGATCAGTAGAGAATACGCCGGCGCGCACGCTTTGTGCTTCACCCACAGGCCTCACGTAGCGGCCCATTCGCCCCTCAACCACCTGTCAGCAGATGTCCCAATCCGTCAGCCTGCATCACCTCGTCAAGCAATTTGCCCACCCGGGTCGGCTGGATGCCATCTTCCTGCGGCCAGGCCGGCGCGAACCCGTGGTGGCCGTCGCGCAAACACAAGCGCTGGTGGACCGGGGCCTGTCGGGTGACCGCGCCGCCGAGAAAACGCCATGGCGCCCGGGCGGCAACAAGCGCCAGGTCACCTTGATCCAGGCCGAGCACCTGCACGCCGTGGCCGCTTTCACGCAGCAGGCCACGATCGACCCAGCCTGGCTGCGGCGCAACCTGCTGGTGTCTGGCCTGAACCTGCTGGCGGCCAAGGCCATGTTCAAGGATGAACCCATGATCCTGCGTATCGGCCAGGAGGTGGTACTGGAAATCACAGGGCCCTGCGAGCCGTGCTCCCGGATGGAAGAGCTACTCGGCCCAGGTGGCTACAACGCCATGCGGGGCCACGGCGGCATGACCGCGCGGGTGCTGGCCGGCGGCACCTTGCACGTGGGTGATGCCGTGAGCTGCCTGCCTGCTGGTGAAGCGCATGAGGTGCGTGCATGAGCTGGCATGGGCGCCTGGATCTCGACTACCGCCTGGCTGGCGAACGCACGATCGCGCATGACCGCCACGATGGCCCCTTGCGCGTGCTGCAACGGCTCTACCCCGAGGGCAACCGGGTCTGTCACCATGTGCTGGTGCACCCGCCGGGCGGCCTGGTTGGTGGCGACGTGCTGGACATCGGCATGCGGCTGCAGGCCG
>JACPOH010000097.1 GCA_016185075.1 Aquabacterium sp.
ATGTGAAAACGATCGCCCCCCCCGATCACGCCGGGCAGCGATATAGTCTGGGCCCACAGCAGGCCGGCGATCAGGCCAGACACCTCGTTCGCAAGGCGGCGTCACCACTGACTCATTGAACACCATGCCCACCCCCAGCATCTTCCTGGCGCAATCGGATGCCCAACTCGAACCCTGCTTTGACGCTTTCCAGGCCCTGCGCCCCCATTTGAAGCGTGAGGGCTTCATCGACCAGATTCGGCGGCAACAGACACAGGGCTATCAGGTGCTCGCCCTGGAGCACGATGGTCTGGTCAAGAGCGTGGCAGGCTTTCGCCTGGCCGAGTTCCTGGCTTGGGGCGAGATCATCTACATCGATGACCTCAGCACCTTGGCAGATTGCCGAGGGCAAGGGTTTGCAGGCATGCTGCTGGACTGGATATCGGCGTTCGCGCGTCAGCAAGGCTGCAGCGCCGTTCACCTCGACAGTGGCTACGCACGCCATGCCGCACACAGGCTGTATCTGAACAAAGGCTTTGAACTCAGCGCACATCACCTGTCCATGTCGTGTGCATGATGAGCGAAATGTGAACCTCGTACAGTGGTCAAGCAGCCCCGGACTTCGCCCCAACTGATCCGCCCCCAAGCATGAGCAAGAAACTCTACCTCTCTGCAGAGCAACTCCAGCCACTTTCCGTCGGCCTGGGCACTTGCATCGCCACCGACAAGGTCGCCGTTCAGGGCCTGCCCGTCAGGTTCATGTACCGCGAGCAACCCGTGAACCAGGCCGACAGTGGCTGGCGTTTTCTGTCGGGCCTGGAAAGCGACGCCTACATGGAGAACGCGAACAACCAGGGCGCATACGACGTCAACCTCATTGCCAACATCGACCCCTCGGTCATTCCCCATCTTCAAGCCGCCGCGGGGGCCGCTTTCGAAAAGGCCTCCGGCGTGGGGGACTTCCAGGAGGCGGGCGACTGGGAGCCCGACGAAGATTGAGGCGCACGCGCCCAAACTCGCCTCACGGAGCCCATGCATGCACCTCGACCCCTTCGTCAGCGTAGATGGCATGCCGTTCACGGCCCGGCGTGACGATGTGGTTCGCGTGTATGGGCAACCCCAAATTGAAACGCGCAACGCGGTCGACCTCACTGAACTGGACTTCGGCGACGTGGTCTATCGCTTCCAGGACTGTGGCCGCCTCGAGGAGGTAGGCGCACAAGCACCCATCTTGCATCTGGGCACCGTGTCGGTGCCCTTCGCGACGCTGGCCGCCTTTGTTCGCGCACAGGACGCCGCCTGTTTCTTACGCGCCGGTTTCCTCGTGAGCCCGAGGTTCGGGCTGGCCTTCGTGCCAGATTCGCCTTGTTGGGTGACGGCACTGGCCGCGCATGCCATCACCCAATGGGAGGCCATGCGACCTGAGCTCGCCTGATCGCCAGCACACTCATCCACGCTTGACCATGCCCATCCCACCGTTCCTGGCTCGTTTACGCCAAAAAATCGGCCATGACCTCGTGCTCCTGCCCACGATCGTCGTGATCGCCCGTGACCGAGAAGACCGTATCCTGTTCGTGCATGATCGCGACTCGGACAGCTGGACCTTGCCCGGGGGCCTCATCGAACCGGGTGAGTCGCCTGCAGATGCCGCTGTGCGCGAGGTCTGGGAGGAGACCCGGATGCGGATCAGGCTGACCCACATCGCGGCGGTGGTGGGCGGCCCCGATTGCGTGACCAACTACAGCAACGGCGATCAGATTGCCTGGGTGGCCACGGTGTTTGCTGCCCGGGCGGACGAGGGTGAGCCGGTGGCGGATGGTCTGGAGACCCGGGCGGCATGCTTCCTGGATGCGCCAGCCATGCAAGCTACAGCCCTGCGTGCAGATACCCGTCGTTTTCTGGAGACCGCACAAGCAGCAGGCCAAGGCGCTTACTTTCAACCCACTGACTGGGCACCCGACGTCGCCCAGCGCAACCCCGAGTAGCGCTTCATGAACCGCACGACCACGGGCATCCTGCTGCTGGGGCTCCTGGCTTCTTCGGCCGCCCTTTCCGCCGTGGTCTATCGCTGGGTAGACGACAACGGCCAGACACACGTCTCCGACGTGGTGCCAGACAAATACCGCCGCACGGCCAGGCTCGTGAACCTGGGCACCTACGAGGTATCGCCGCAAGACAGGAAGCAGGCCGAAGAGCGGGCCGCCAGAGACAAGGCCTCCGCGTCAAGGCTGCCAGCAACTCAAGACGACAAACCCCCTGAACCCTCGCCCGCAGCGTCGGCAACGCCTGCTCGCCGGCCGAGCCAGGGTGTCACCAGCACGACGGACTGCACGACCTGGCGCCGCCTGTATCAGGAAAGCCTTGCGTGCTTTGGCCCCTATCGAACCACCAATGGCGGCATCAAACCGGAAGCCTTCGAGGCCTGCACCGTCATACCCAGCCCTGACAAACAATGCGGCCCCCGCAGGGACTGATCCCTCAGGCCAGACGCCGCGCCCACCGCCTCGCCCATGAACATCCGCAATCTCTTCTCTGACGCCCAGATGCCCGACTCTGGGGAGCGCTTCGACACGCTGCTAGAGCACAACAAGGTCATGATCGAGCGCATTGTCAGCGGCAAGGAGGTCACGCCCACCGAGTACATTCAGCCGCAAGACGAATGGGTTGTCCTGCTCACGGGCCAAGCCCTGCTGGAAGTCGCCGGAGAGCCTGTTTCACTCGTAGCCGGCGACCACCTGTTTCTGCCCGCGCACACGCCGCACACGGTGGTGCAAGTATCCCCTGGCGCCACCTGGCTGGCGGTGCACCTGTTCCCGCGTAGCGCGTCAGATCATGGAGGCGGGGTCTGATTCGACGAACTCGCCACGCCCCCCACTGACCGCCGAGAAGCGACGGATGCGACGGGGCTTGAGGTGCACCGTGGCGCCTACTTGCAGCACACCACTGTCGCGCAGCGCCGCGTACTCGGCGCGGGGCAATTCCACATCGATCACGCCTTGGTCATCAACGCGCTTGAACTACAGGCGGGTATTGGGGCCGACGGTCAAGGTGTGCACCAGGCTCACCGGCAGGCTGCCCTCCTCGGCACGGGCCAACACCTGGATCTCATGGGGCCGCACATAGCTCACGGCATCGGCCGGTGCGTTCGCGGCGCCCGCCACTTCGCCGGGTGCGTGATCGCGTCCATGGAACAGGTTCACATCGCCCAGGAACTGCAGCACGAAAGGCGTGGCCGGGTGGTCATACACCTCATCCGGCGTGCCCTCCTGCTCGATACGGCCCTGGTTCATCACCACAATGCGGTCCGCCACTTCCATCGCCTCTTCCTGGTCGTGCGTGACGAACACACTGGTGATGTGCATTTCGTCGTGCAGGCGGCGCAGCCAGCGACGCAGCTCCTTGCGCACCTTGGCGTCCAATGCGCCAAACGGCTCGTCCAGCAGCAGCACCTTGGGCTCCACGGCCAGCGCACGCGCCAAGGCAATACGCTGACGCTGCCCGCCCGACAGCTGATGCGGATAACGATCGGCGATCCAGTCCAGCTGAACGAGCTTGAGCAGTTCGGTCACCTTGGCCTTGATCTGTGCGTCTGAAGGACGCGTCTCCTTCGGGCGCACACGCAAGCCAAACGCCACGTTCTCGAAAATCGTCATGTGGCCGAACAAGGCGTAGTGCTGGAACACGAAACCGACCTGCCGCTCCCGGACGGCCACATGGGTCGCATCCTCGCCATTGAACAGCACGGTGCCACTGTCGGGCGTTTCCAGCCCGGCAATGATGCGAAGCAGAGAGGTCTTGCCGGAGCCAGAGGGGCCCAGCAAGGCCACCAATTCGCCAGAGGGGATGTTGAGATTCAGCTTGTCACACACGGTGACCGCGCCAAATCGTTTGACCAGGTTCTTGACTTCAATGCTCATGCGGCGACTCCGGCGTCTTTGGCCTGGGCCAGCTCGCGCTGCACCCGACGTTCGACGATGTATTTCAGGACCAGTGTGACCAGGGCCAGGCTGGCCAGCAGGGAGGCGACCGCGAAAGCCGCCGCCATCTGATATTCGTTGTAAAGGATTTCAATATGCAGGGGCAAGGTATTGGTCTGTCCCCGAACGTGCCCGGACACCACGGACACGGCACCAAACTCACCCATGGCACGCGCGTTACACAGGATCACACCGTACAGCAGCGCCCACTTCACATTGGGCAGGGTCACTTTGAGGAAGGTTTGCAAACCGGAAGCCCCCAGTACCCGCGCAGCCTCTTCTTGCTCCTGCCCCTGCGCCTGCATCAGCGGGATCAGCTCGC
>JACPOH010000098.1 GCA_016185075.1 Aquabacterium sp.
CGGCCAGGGCCTTGACCTCGGCCCCGCGCTCGATGGTGATGAAGCCGTTGGGGTCGGCACCCTCTCCCCCGAACATTTCTTCCCCCTTGGTGTTGGCGCGCAAGCCCTTGGCGATGGCCTCTTCGGTCATCTTCAAAGCGGTGGTCACGAAGCGGCCGGTTTGCACGCGTGCGGTGGGCCCAAAGATCACCCCATGCGTGTTCTCCAGGATCACCTCACCATTGGCGGTAATCTTGCCCATGACCACGGTCGGGTTCAGATCCCAGATGCGGTTGTAGGCAGAGCCGCCCTTGGGCTGATTGAACAGCACGCTGTAGTCAGCGCCCACATTGAAGCTGTCCCAGTTGATGATGACGCGACTGTCGTACTGGTCGATCTGCGTGGTGAGGCCATCCGGGTTGGTGACCTTGAACTGAGAGGCCTTGCCCGCATCGCGCGCGGCACTCCACACGGGGCCGGTGTTGCGCGCAATGTTGAAGGTGGAGGCGCGCATCATGGTGTCCACAATGCTGCGATTGGCTGACGGTGTCACATCCCGAGCATCGGCCATACCCGTCAGGGCCATCGATACCAGCGTCACACCGGCCACAGCACGGGCTCGGGTCTGGCCACCAGCGGCCTTGCCAGCTGCGCGCACGTTCTCGGCGGCGGGTACACGCATGCCACGCTTGCGATCGAAAACCAGACGGTGGATGTGCTTGTTCATGTCAACTGCTCCAAAGGGTTCACTGCAGGCAAGATCAGAAGGATTGACGCAGGGCTGCGTCCACGCGCCAACGGCGCGCTGCCTGACTGCCTGACGCGGCCTCCTGGCCGCCAGACTCGGTGGGTTTGCTCGTGTCGTAAATGGGGAAGGCCAGGTCCACGCGAGCGGTCAGGCCCTTGCTGTTGTTCAGGCGCAGGCCGAGGCCATAGCTGCCCATCTGCACCTTGTGGATCTCGCTGGGAAGGGGCTTGATCAGGCGCAGCTCACCGCGGTCCCAGAACAACAGCGCGCGCACGCCTTCGTCATCCTTGAATTTGAGCCAGGCCGGCGAGATCAGCTCCAGGCGCGTGTTCCAACCCTGGTCGGCCGATTGCTCATAGTCGTAATAGCCGCGAATGGTGTCGATGCCACCCAGGCTGTATTTCTCTGCAGGCACCAGCGGGCCGGAGGCCAGTCGCGCATCCACATCGAACTTCATCTGCCAGCTGGCAGGCAGGTTCTGCACGCGGCCCATGCCCAACTTGAACACGCTGAAGTCTGCCGAGGCGCCACTGCGCTTGCAGGCGAATTGATCCAGCCTGACACCATTACAGTCCACTTGGCGCTCGGAGATGGAGCGGAAGGACGAATACAGGCCCGCACGCCAGTTGGTGACGTTGTCGTTCTCGCCGCGCCAGCTCAGGTTGTAGCGGGCCGACAGCACCTCGTAATGCAAGCTGGGCTTTTCGGTGGTGACACCGCCGATGTCGATGTTGCGGTCGCTGCTGCGTTTGAAGTCCAGCCCGAGGTCAAAGCCATGCGTGACCGGCCACTGGCGGGCTTGCAGGTCATGGTGGTAGACCAGGCCACCGTAACGGCCACGCGTGAAGGTCGAGCCACCCAGGCCCGACTTGGTGGGCGTGTCGGTGTTGCTGCGCGCGAAGTAGGCCGACAATGTGTCGACCGTGCTCAGCGGCATGCTGTAGAGCGCCGCCAGGGTGTTGGCATCAGCCGGGCGCGCGGGGGCATAGATCCAGCTCAGGCCAATGGTGTGGTCCCGCTGGAACAGATTACCGTAGGTGAGCACGGCCTCGGTGCGGCCTTGCGTGGTGTTGAAGTTCTGTCGGGAGTTGGCCTCCAGCGAGCCGTGCACGGGCAGGCTGTCCTTGACCTTGAGCTCCACATCGATCTGGCGCGGGTCCTGGCCTGGTCCGATCAAGGGGGTGACTTCCACATCCTGGCCTTGTACCGTGGCCAGTTGCTCCTGCACTTCGGGGAAGTAGGGCACCTGCCCACCAGCCAGGGCTGGGGTCTTGTCAGCAATCAGGCTGGGGCGGTGGTATTGCGCACCGGTCACCTTGAGCCTGTCCACGCTGGCCTGAACGACCTCCAGCTTCACCTCGCCACTGTCCACGCGCTGGTCGGGCAGGTTGACCACGACCGACAGGTAGCCGGCGTCCTGATAGGCCTTCTCCAGCGCCGTGCGGGCGGCTTCCATGTCCTTGAATGTCTTGCCGGGGCCCATGAAGGGCGACACCACGCGTTCCACCTGCTCAGGCGGCAACACGGTATTGCCTTCGACCACGAACTCCATGACGTCGAAGGTGACGGTGGCGGGCGTCTGCGCCTGGGCCAAGGTGGCCAGAGCGGACAACACAAACAAGGAAGCCAGTTTTTTCATTTGAGACTGCACACAAAGCAACAGTCCCCAAGTGGGGACTGTGTGCAAAAGAGCTTGAAAGCCCGGGTATCAGGCCTCCGAACCAGGGTTCGGAGGCACCTTCACCAATTAACGCGAGGCGTAAGGCTTGTTCGAGTTGCCGCCGCGGCCGAACTTCGACTCGACGCCGGTCACGAAGATGCCGGGGCTGGAAGTACCAGCAGGCACGTTGGCCTTGATGCCGTCGATGACGGGAGCGCACGTACCGGCGGGGCAGTAGGCCGACAGTTCGTACACGAAGTCATAGCGACCCGCGATGGCGGTAGCCGTTTGCGAAGCACCAGCCACGCCTTCGGTTGCAGCCACTTCGTTCAGCTTGACGAAGCGATAGGTGTCAGCGCCACCCAGGGGGTTGTTTTCCAACGAGAGGATGCCGAACTTGTAGCCGTCAGCAGCGGTGTTGGCGTTCAGGCAGGTCTTGACGTTGCTCGACGAGGCGTTCACCACCGACGCGTACTTGGACAGGCTCACGGCGCTGACGATGGATTCCTTGCCACCCAGCGAACCCAGGGCGTCATAGTTCAGGAAATACAACTGAGCACTTTGCTGCGTACCCGACGTTTGGGGGCGCATGCAGTAGGTGATCTTGTTGGTCAGGCCAGCGGTCTGGCTGCCGGCACCCACCAGGTAAGCCAGGCCACCGGTCTTGGCGGGGTTGGTGGTGGCAGAGTTGATCAGCGAGGCGATCTGGGCGCGGCTCAGGCTGGGCTGGCAAGCGGGCGTGGTGTCGCCAGCAGCGCAGGTGGCAGGCACGATGTTGCCGCCAGCAGCCGTCTTCTGGTAGGCCTGCAGGTCGTTGTACAGGGTGGAGTTGACGGCAACGCCGAACACCTGGCTGAAGCCGGCGGGCGAGAAGTCACCGGCGTCGTAGTTGGTGTTGAAAACGGGGCCTTCCACGTCCAGGAAACCGCCATCGGACTTGCTGCTGTCAGCCAGGGTGGTGCCGCAGTTCAGCATCTGGCCAGCAGCCAGGAAGGACAGGGCCTCGGTACCAGCAGGCAGAGCCGTGCACGATGCCGAAGGAACCAGGAAGCCGGTGGCAGTCGACGAGGTGTAGTTGGTGGCGTTGGTGATGGCGCTTTCAGAGCCGCCAGCCACGTTCACGCGCAGCTCGTTGGCGGTGACGGGGATGTTGGCGTCGAAATCGGTGGTGCAGGTCACGGTGAACTGGTTGCCCAGCGCGTTCGTGGCCGACGAGGTCTTGTACACCAGGGCGGAGCCACCGTTGGCCACGCACATGTTCACGGCACCGCGAACCACGTTGATGGACGAAGCGGAAGAACCGGTCAGGCGGGTGACGCCGGCGGCCATGGCTTGCGAAGCACCGCACACGGCGATGGCAGCGATCATCAGCTTGGAGAGTTTCATAGGGGTATCCAGTTAAAGCAGAGGGATCAGACAGGGGCTTGAAAAGGGCGCAGCGCGGGCCGCGCCCTTCAGGCATTACTTGGCCTTGCGGCGAGCGGTCAGGCCCATGGCAGCCAGGGCCACCAGACCCAGGGCGTAGGTGCTGGGCTCAGGGATGGCGGGCGTCACGGCGGTCTGCCAGGTCAGGGTCTTGGCAGCGTTGTTGTACGTGAAGGTGCCACGGCCGTTCAGCAGGCCGGTGGTGATGGAA
>JACPOH010000099.1 GCA_016185075.1 Aquabacterium sp.
CTTGTGCAGGTCGAGCGTCCGGACAAATTCCGGTTGTTGGTGAAAGATGGTGAGGAGCGCGCCATGCAAAGGTTCGAGGAAGTGGGCCGGGGTGAGCTGCTTGAAGCGGTCCATGAGCTTGTCCCAGCCCATGGCTTCGATCTTGGCTTTCTCTTCCGGCGTGAGATTGCGCTCGAAATGCTTGCGTAACCATTCGAGAGGAATGTCACGAGTCAGGTCGATGGCCTCCGTGACCCCCCTGAAATAGGCGGAAAACGCCCGGTCAAATTTATCGAAATGCGCTTCATTCTTCACCAACGTCATCTTGGCTAGGTGATAGAACTCATCCACCGACGGTCCGATCACGTCATTCTTGATGGCCTCCAGCAAGCTGAGGTACTCCGGAATGGTGACCGGCAGCCGGGCAGAGCGCAAAGCGAAGAAGAAATCGATGAGCATAGAAGCGGTCCTGCGAATCAAACTGTATTTTGGCCCCGGATAGCCGAAAACGTATCGACGCGTCCTGTTTCCTTGCAGGTCTTTTGAGGTTTTACCAGTTGCTTGACTGAAGTACCAACATGGAAGCTCGCCATTTGTTGCTGGCATTTGTCCTGCTGACACACAGCCTGACGACTGTGATGTGGTGGGTGGCCGGCTCGTGGCTGGGGCTTTCGCGCAAGGCGGCCCGCCATTGGCTGCTGGCCAGCCTGGCCAATGGCATCGCGCTCGCCTTGCCCGTTCTGCACGAAGTGGGGACGTCGGACCAGCGCATCGCCCTGGCCGGCTCGCTGGTGGTACTGGGCGCCGTGTCCCTGCGCCGCGGGCTGCAGTTCTTCCTGAAAATCCGCCTGACGGACGCCGCCCACACGAGCCTGGTGGTCGGCGTGACCTTGTTCAATCTGCTTGTTGGCCTGAGCGCAGGTTGGCATGCGAGCGGCGTGGTGGTCAGCAGCCTGGCCATGAGCTGGACGCTTGGACGCACCACGCGCGAGACCTTCCAACCGCTTCGGACCGAATTCAACGCCGTCACCGCCTGGATGCATTCCGGCATGTTGAGCGTGGCGGTGATCGTGTTCGCCCTGGTGGCGCTGACGTCTGTCGCACCCGGTGTCCATTGGCCGTGGATGAGGTGGTCCAACGAAGCCTCCGAATTCGCCATGGTGTTTTCGAGCCTGGCGATGTCCATCCTGGCCAGTTTTGTCCTGGGCTACATCGTCGTGATGCGGCTGGTGCGCAGGCTGGAGCACCTGTCTCACCATGATGCGCTGACCGGGCTGCTCAACCGGCGCGCCATCGAATACCTGCTCGACCGTGAGGACCAACGGCTGCAGCGCTTTGGCGACCCGTACGCCGTCCTGCTGGTGGACATCGACCACTTCAAGCGCATCAACGACCGTCTGGGCCATGCCGCCGGCGACGCCGTGCTGTGCGCGGTCTCACGCACCTTGCAGGCCCAGGCACGCGAAGTCGACCGCGTGGCGCGCTATGGCGGCGAGGAGTTCTGCATCCTGCTGCCGCACACGCTGCACGATGGTGCCCTGCAAGCGGCCGAGCGCCTGCGCGAGGCGGTCTGCCTGATCAACATCCCCTGGGGGGATGAACACATCTCGGTCAGCATCAGCACCGGCATGGCCTGCGCCAGCGAGCCGGGCGAATCCTTGCAGTCACTGCTCAAGCGCGCTGACGAAGCGCTCTACCAGGCCAAGGCCGAAGGACGCAACCGCGTGGTGATGGCATCCGAACGACCCAGGCACAGCCGGCAGGCCTGAGCCCCCGGCTTGACCGCCAAGGCCAGCCGCTCAGCGGTTGTGGCGAGCCATGTACACCAGCTTTTCGAACAGGCTCAGATCCTGCTCGTTCTTGAGCAAGGCGCCCACCAGCGGCGGCACGCTGACCTTCTCGTCCTTGCTTTGCAGCGCCTCGGCCGGGATCTCTTCGGCCACCAGCAACTTGAGCCAGTCGATCAGCTCGGACGTGCTGGGCTTCTTTTTCAGGCCTGGCAGGTTGCGTACTTCATAGAAATGGCGAATGGCTGCCGTGAGCAGATCCTGCTTGATGTGCGGGAAGTGCACTTCCACGATCTGCTTCATCACCGCGGCATCCGGGAAGCGGATGTAGTGGAAGAAGCAGCGGCGCAGGAAGGCGTCGGGCAGGTCCTTCTCGTTGTTCGAGGTGATGATCACCAGCGGACGATGCTTGGCCTTGATCAGCTGGCGCGTCTCGTAGCAGTAGAACTCCATGCGATCGAGCTCGCGCAGCAGGTCATTGGGAAACTCGATGTCGGCCTTGTCGATTTCGTCGATCAGCAGGGCCACTTGCTGGTCAGCCTCAAAGGCCTGCCACAGCGTACCCTTGACGATGTAGTTGTGAATGTCCTTGACCTTTTCCTCGCCCAGCTGGCTGTCACGCAGGCGGCTGACAGCATCGTATTCGTACAGGCCTTGCTGCGCCTTGGTGGTCGACTTGATGTGCCATTGCAGCAGTGGCATGCCCAGGGCCTCGGACACCTGTTCGGCCAGCATGGTCTTGCCCGTACCCGGTTCGCCCTTGACAAGCAAGGGGCGCTGTAGCTTCAAAGCCGCATTCACGGCCAGTTTCAGGTCGTCTGTGGCGACATATTGATCGGTACCTTGGAATTTCATGCGCTGACTCAACCGGGTTGTTACTGTGTTCGAGTATAGGCGGGACCCTAATAATGGGGTGCAGTCTCGTGTTTTTCCACCTGCCGGTCATTTTCCCCTGCCAGACACATGAAAACACAGTCCCCTATGCTCAAAAAAATCGTTCTGACGACCTTTGCGGGCCTGATGGCCTCCGTTGCCATGGCGCAGGACACCAAGCCCGCCGACCCCTCGGCAGCCAAATCCAAAATCGCCATGTGCATTGGCTGCCACGGAATCGTGGGCTACCAGGCCAGCTTCCCGGAAGTGCACAAGGTGCCCATGATCTCCGGGCAGAACGCCAAGTACATTGCGGCCGCCCTCACGGCTTACCGCAAGGGCGAACGCAAGCACCCCACCATGAAAGGCATTGCAGGGCCACTGTCTGACCAGGACATCAACGACATCGCCGCGTTCTACGAGGCCAATGGCAAGGACATGCCTCCACGCGCCGGCAAGAGTGGCGCACCGAGCGAGGACGTCCAGAAGCTGTTGACCAAGGGCAACTGCGCAGCCTGCCACGGCGAAGGCCTGAACAAGCCGATCGACCCGTCCTACCCCAAGCTGGCCGGTCAGCACGCCGACTACCTGTATGTGGCGCTCAAGGCCTATCAGATCTCGGACAACCCGCAGATCGGTCGCTCCAACCCCATCATGGGCGCCCAGGCCAAGCTGTTCACCCTGCCCGAGCTGAAGATGCTGGCCAACTACATTGGCGGCCTGCCTTCTGACCTGAAGACGGTGCCTCAACCGAAGTTCAAGCAGTGAGCAAACAGCCATAGCCCACACGCACAAGCCCGCCACACCCGGCGGGCTTTTTCATGCGCGAGGCTCAGCGCCTTGATCAGGCGTGGTCAACCAGCAGACTGCCTTGTTGCAACAGCTTGGCAATGACCTGCACGTTCGTGGCGCTGGTGTCCAGCCCCAGATCCGACAGGAAGTGGCCACCCTCGATCACGATCTGTTGAGACACCGTGCCAGCGGCCGCATCGCCAGGCGCGAAGTCACCCGTGGGGGCCACCTTGATGATGGTGTTGCCGCCCGCAGTCTCAAACTGAAGGTAGTGATCCAGATTGCCTGTGCCGCCCAGGGTGTTCTCGCCTTGCAGCAAGTCACGCAGGTCCAGCACATCGCCGCCAGCAGAAGGCGCATGGGCGTCGAAGTCCTTGATGGTGTCAACGGCCGCGGAGCCTGAGGCGCCCCGATCACTGAGGTGCCAGACAAACACGTCGGAGCCGGTGCCGCCGAACATGAGGTCATTGCCCTGGCCGCCCACCAGCATGTCATCGCCCGCATCGCCGTGCAGTTCGTCATGGCCGGCATTGCCAAACAGCTGGTCGTTGCCGGCGTCACCGAAGATCTTGTCGTCACCCTGGCGCCCCATCAGCCAGTCTGCCGTGTTGCTGCCCGTCATCGTTTCGCTCAGGCTGGTGCCGGCAATCACATGGGTGTGGTCGAACTCGATGGCCAGCGTGGAGTGGGATGTCTTCCCATCCGAATTGATGAGGCTGAAGCCGATGGTTTCGGTAGCGACGCCATCGGCCAGTTTGGGCGGGGCCGCATAGCTGTACTCGCCCGTGCTCATGTCGATGCTGAACTTGCCACCCAGCTTGGTCAACAAGGTCAGGACATCACTCTGGTAGGGGTGCTCGACCCCATCGACCACGATGCTGGAGACGTGGTGGAAGGCGCTACCGGGCTGACCCAGCGCCCCGCCAGTCGAGATGATGCCCTGCACGAAGTCATTGGTCGTGCCGCTCAGAACCTGACTGAGTTGGTTGAAGTCCGAGACCACCACCCCGTTCGTGTCCGACATGGCGTGTCCGTCGAACGCGATGCCGTCTAGGAAGGTCTGCTTGACGTCGCCGCCCATGCCAATGGCGTAGCTCTTGATCTGGTGGCTGTCGACGAAGTTCAACCAGTCCTGCTGCTGTTCAGGCGACAGACGGCCGTCACCAAAGTTCGTGCCGACATGGGGTTCGGTGGGCACACCATCGGACAGGAAGTAGGCGACGTTCTGAGCGTTGCTCAATTTGCCCGCGGCCGTGTCAAACGCACCCTGGGCAGCCAACAAAGCACGGTTGTAGTAAGTGGCCCCATCACCGCCGGCTTGCTCCAGCTCGGCCAGCAAGGCCTTGGCGTCCGACACGCTGAGCCAGGCACCGCCCTGCTCGCTGGCATCGGTCGAGAAGCTCACGAGGCGAACTGCCACATCACCGATCTGGTCGTAGCGATCCAGCAGCTTGTTGATGGCCTGGATGGCGGCCTGCATGCGCGTCAGGCCCTGGATGCCGCTGTCCGAGTTCATGCTGCCAGAGGTGTCCAGCACGATCATCAGGTTGGTGTCGGTGGCCGACACGTGGTCGTTGATGGCATCAACCGGGGGCAGATCGTTGTCGACCAAAGCCGTCTTGTTGGACGTGGGCACGTTCAGGCCATTGGCCGTGTCGCCGGCCACCACCGTGGCCATCAGCTTGACGTATTCGATGCTTTCGACTTCCTTGTCGTCCACCGTGGCGACACGAACTCGCCACTCTGTCTGGCCCGGCTCGAACGTCAACAGCCCCGAAGCGGGCACATTGGCCCAGCTGCCGTCAGCCGTCTGGTACTCGAGCTGCGTGCCGGTGTCCTGGCCGATGCGCGCGCCTTCTGGATCGGGCACGCCACTGGAATCCGTGATGTTGGCCAGGGCCAGCTTGACCGTGACTGGCGTGTTAGAAGGGTGCGTCAGCACGACGTTGAAGCCCACCGGGTTGCCCTCCACCGCGGGCTCGCCCTCACGCACGAGCATGTATGGCCTGTCGGCCTCATCGGTGATGGTGCCTGTGCCCTTGGGGGCCGTGTCGGTATCGTATGGCGTGGTCACAGCCAACTGCACGGTTTCAGGACCTTCATACACCCCGTCGCGCAGGGTACCCACGCGGACCGTGATGTCCGTATCGGATGACGTATTTGCCGGCAAGGTGACCACAATGTGGCCGTTTGCATCAACGCGCGACGGCAAAGCAACATCACTGCCAATCATGTAGGCCTTGATGTCTGCATCGGTATCCACGCCCGGCGTGGCAGGCGACTGGCCGCTACCCTTCAGCTGGAGTGTGAGCTCGGTGGGAGTTGTGCTTTCGTTAGAGACCTTGACGTGGAAAACAAGATCGCCGCCTTCGGCCACCTCGGCATTCCCGACGCTCACCACATGAGGGCGGTCATCATCCGCGACCACATCGGCGGGCTTGCTGCCCGTACCGTCGTCTTTGATGGTGGCCTCACCGGTGCCCTTGGCAATGACAGCGTTCGTGGGCGAACTCAGCTTGACCGTGAACGCCTCGGCGCCTTCGTAAACCGCATCGTTCTTGATGGGCACGGACACCGTCTTGCTGGTTTCGCCTGGGTTGAACGTGACGGTGCCGCTGGTGGGCGAGAAGTCGCCATCCCTCGCTGTGCCCTCCTGAGTCCCGTACTGGATCGTCACCGGGCTGGTCGAGGCCTTGTCCAGCGTGATCGTGAAGACGGCCGAGCCGGCACCTTCATTGACATCCACGTTGTTGATGCTGGCCTGCGGCGCGGCCTCAGGCGCGGACTGCGGCAAGGCCAGCGCACGCTGATCGGCCGACGAAGCCAGGGGCACATTGGGCTGGTCTCGCCCCGTGCCGAAATCGAAGGCGAGCTGCCCCACCGATTCAGACACACGGTCCACGCGCAAGCCGGGCTGCATCCTGCCGTCGGCGCCACCCGTCAAACCCGCTGCCGGAGCCTGATCAGGATCCTGGTTCTCGATGCCGGCAATCGCCTTGCTGACGGCATCGGGCGCCGCCGCGGCCTTGACCAGGATGGATGCCCCCTTGGCTGGCGAGATTTCGACGATGCCATCCTCGTCCGTGATGATGCGTTCGCCCCCCTTGACCTTGTCGCCCACCTGCACAGGCTTGAGCGAACCATCGGGCAAACGGACAAAGGCATTACCCCAGACGGCGGTGACCGTCCCGGCAGACATGGCGAGAATTGGCATGAGGCACCCGTTACAGCGGATTACAACCCTGTGAGTTTAGGGCCAAGCCCTGTGCGCTTAAAGCGCCTGGCATCCCCTGTGTGGATGGACAATGTCACACATCACCCACACGGTTCGTGACGGAAATCACACCTTGCAGCAACCCGGTCAACGTGTCGCGTGCATCAGGAGGCGATCCACGTAAGCCTCGCCGTCAAACGGTTTGCCCGAGCGTTGGCCTTCCCAGACCATTTCACCCAAGGCCTCCATGGCCACGTGGTGCGCCTCGTGCAGGGAGTTCAAACGGTGCGCCAGGCGCTCGATGGCCGCCTTGACGCCGCGCGGCTGGTCGATGCTGACCTGTTCGGTGATGGACAGGTGCATGGACAGGTGCAGGAAGGGGTTGGTGCGCCCCTCCTCCACCGTGTACTGGCGGGCAATCGCCACCTCGACGTCAGCCAGGTCCTGGTGGTATTCAGGATGCTCGGCGATCCAGTCTGCCGCCTGCGCCTCAAGCGGCGTCAAGGGCTGGCCACCCTGGTGCTTGGACCAGGCCTCGCAAAAGAAGCGGCGAACCTGCTCCTGGCTGGGTGCAAACATGGGAGATCAGACGCCCAGCAGTTCGACTTCGAACATCAGCGTGGCGTTGGGGGGGATCACGCCACCGGCACCGCGGGCGCCATAGCCCAGTGCGGGCGGGATCACCAGGATGCGGGTGCCGCCGATCTTCATGCCTTGCACGCCTTCGTCCCAGCCGCGGATCACGTGGCCAGCGCCCAGAGGGAACTCGAAGGGATCGTTGCGGTCCTTGCTGGAATCGAACTTGGCACCCTTGACGCCGCCTTCGTACAACCAGCCGGTGTAGTGCACGGTCACATAGGCGCCGGCCTTGGCGACCTCGCCGGAGCCTTCGACGGTGTCTTCGTATTGCAGGCCGGAGGCGGTGGTGATGACGGGCATGGCGGGTCCTTTCGACTGTCCTGATTACAAAAGAGCGCCGAGTCTACCTGCTTGGCGGCGCGGTGTGTTTCATGGCGTGACTCGCGACCAGATTCAAGCGGGCAAAATGCGCCCTGTGTTGTTCCGCCCTTGCCATGAAGCCCTCCATTTACTTTGTCGACGTTGACCGGCCCGACACCTGGACCCGCTACCGAAATGGCCTGTGCGACAACTGCGTGGCCAATTGCTGCACCATGCCCGTCGAGGTCAGGCTGCCGGATCTGGTTCGCCTGCAACTGGTCGACCCGTTTGAAGCCGAGCACGAGGCCCCGAAGCAGATTGCCAAGCGCCTGAGCAAGGCCGGTCTCATCGAGCACTTCAACTTCAAGCACAGCATCTTCACCCTGGCCCGCCGAGCCAATGGGGATTGCCACTTCCTGGACGCGCAGACGCGTCGCTGTACGGTGTACGAGCGCCGCCCTGGCACGTGTCGCAGCCACCCGCAAGTCGGCCCTCGGCCGGGGTACTGCCCCTACCAGGGCAAAGGCAAGGCCTGATTGAAAACGGACACCGAACCGACCATGAGCAGACTGCAAACCGAATGGCAACGCCTCTATCTGCCGACAACTGCCGACATCGCCCACACCGACTGGCACGCCGCACCGCTGGTGGACGAGCGTGCCCGGGTGCGTGCGATGGTGCTGGAGCTGGCCAGGCCCGCTGACTGGGAGGCTTTGTCGACCGTCTGGCGAGGCGTGCAAGTCGATCTGGCGCTGCCGGCACCTGGCATCGCGGTTTCTGGTCTGGACGCTTACCAGCTCTGGTTCTCACTGGCCGAAGCGCTTCCTGCCGTGGAGGCCTTGGCCTTGCTTGACGCCCTGCGCACACGCTACCTGCCCGAGATCGCCGCCAACCGCATCACGATGTGGCCCATGTTGGACGCATCAACCTCAGCCGGCTTCCGGCACGCCAGCCCTGTACCAGCCCAACAAGTGAACGACGAACATTGGTCAGCCTTCGTCGCGCCGGATCTGGCACCGGTCTTCGCCGACACACCCTGGCTGGACTTCCCGCCCAGCGAGCATGGCCAGGCTGATCTGCTCTCGCAACTTGACTGCATCACGCCAGCGGCCCTCCAGCACGCACTGGCCCAGCTCAGGCCCGTCGCACAAGCAGAGGCTGCGCCGACCAGACCGGAGGTTCAAGCCGGCAACGGCGCCAACTCGCGCCCGGCGTCGGACCCCAAGGCCTTCCTGCTTCGGGTGATGAACGACGAGACGGTGCCGCTGGCCCTGCGCATTGAAGCGGCCAAGGCCTTGCTGCCCTTCAGCGAAGACCACGGCAAGGTCTGACGGTCAGATCGACATCAGCTGGCGCACGCCGTCGCCTTCCATGTCGGCGCCCTTGCCGCGCTTGATGATCTCGCCTCGCTCCATCACCAGATATTGGTCAGCCAGTTCGGCGGCGAAGTCATAGAACTGCTCGACCAGCACCACGGCCATCTTCTGGCCATTGAGCCCTTCGTCGGCCAGCTTGCGGATGGCGCGGCCGATGTCCTTGATGATGCTGGGCTGGATGCCCTCGGTGGGTTCGTCCAGGATCAGCAGCTTCGGGCCCGCGGCCAGCGCCCGGGCGATCGCCAGCTGCTGTTGCTGCCCGCCGGACAGGTCGCCGCCGCGGCGGTGCAGCATCTGCTTGAGCACCGGGAACAGCTCGAACAACTGCTCAGGCAGCGGGGTGCTGCCGGGCTTGCTGGCCAGGCCCATCTGCAGGTTCTCGGCCACGGTGAGACGCCCGAAGATCTCTCGCCCCTGCGGCACATAGCCGACACCCAGACGCACACGCTCATAGGGCTTGAGCTTGTCGATGCCCTGCCCGCCCAGCTTGATGGCGCCTGACTTGATCGGCACCAGGCCCATCAGGCTCTTGAGCAGCGTGGTCTTGCCCACACCATTGCGGCCCAGCACCACGGTGACTTCACCCACCTTGGCTTCGAAATCCAGGCCACGCAGGATGTGTGAGCCGCCGTAGTACTGGTTAACGCTTTCAACCGACAACATGTTCAACGCCCCAAATAAACTTCAACAACCTTGTCGTTGGCCTGTACTTGCGCCAGCGTGCCTTCGGCCAGCACCGAGCCTTCGTGCAACACCGTGACCTTCTTGCGATCGGCATGGGCGCCGCGGGTGGTCAGCTCGTTGATGAACTTCATGTCGTGCTCCACGACCACCAGCGAGTGCGCGCCTTCGAGAGACAGGAACAATTCGGCGGTGCGCTCGGTTTCTTCGTCGGTCATGCCGGCCACGGGTTCGTCCAGCAGCAGCAGCTTCGGGTCCTGCATCAGCAGCATGCCGATCTCCAGCCACTGTTTCTGGCCGTGCGACAAGAGCCCCGCAGTGCGCTGCGCCTGGTCCTTCAGGTGGATGAGCTTGAGCATCTCGCCAATGCGGTCGAGCTGCGCGCTGTCGAGCTTGAAGAACACCGAGGCCCGTGCGCGGCGATCCGCCTTCAGCGCCAGCTCCAGGTTCTCGAACACGCTGAGTTGCTCGAACACCGTGGGCTTCTGGAACTTGCGGCCAATGCCGATCTGCGCGATCTCGTTTTCGCGCTTTTTCAGCAGGTCGATGGTGGAGCCAAAGTAAGCCGAGCCCGAGTCCGGCCGCGTCTTGCCGGTGATGACGTCCATCATCGTGGTCTTGCCCGCACCATTGGGGCCGATGATGCAGCGCATCTCGCCCACGGCGATGTTCAGGCAAAGCTTGTTGAGCGCCTTGAAGCCATCAAAGCTCACCGAGATGTCGTCCAGATACAGGATGGAGCCGTGCGTCACATCCAGCTGATCAGGCTCCACCACGCGGCCGTAGGCGGCGCTGCGCCCCCCTGACTCACCGGCATGGTCAGCTGCCAGCCCCAGGTGCTTGTTCAGGGCTTTGGTGCCCTCTTCCATCAACTCCGGTGTCATGCTTTATGAACAGCGCCCCCAGGAAGTACAGCCAGAACTCGGGGAAGACCTGCGTGAACCAGCTCTTGGCGCCGTTGACGAAGAAGGCGCCGATGATGGGGCCAATCAGCGAAGCCCGGCCACCCACCGCCGCCCAGATGGCGATCTCGATGCCCGAGGCCGCCGACATCTCGCTGGGATTGATGATGCCGACCTGCGGCACGTACAAGGCGCCCGCGATGGCACACATCACGGCCGACAGGGTCCAGATGGCCAGCTTGTACGCCAGCGGGTTGTAGCCGCAGAACATGACGCGGTTTTCGGCATCCCGGATGGCCTGCAGCACACGGCCGAACTTGGTGTTCACCAGCCAGCGCGCCATCAGGTAAAAGCCAATCAGCGTGAGGCCCGTGAGCATGAACAGCACCATGCGGGTGGACGGCTGCGCAATGGGCACCCCCAGGATGCGCTTGAAGTCCGTGAAACCGTTGTTGCCGCCGAAACCGGTTTCATTGCGGAAGAACAGCAGCATGGCGGCAAACGTCATGGCCTGCGTGATGATGGAGAAGTACACGCCCTTGATGCGCGAGCGGAAGGCGAAGAAGCCAAACACAAAGGCCAGAAGGCCGGGCACCAGCACCACCAGGATCATCTGGGCGATGAAGGACTCGCTGAAGGTCCAGTGCCAGGGCACCTCCTTCCAGTCCAGAAAGACCATGAAGTCCGGCAAGTCACTGTGGTAGCTGCCATCGCGTCCGATCTGGCGCATCAGGTACATGCCCATGCCGTAGCCGCCCAGTGCGAAGAACAGGCCATGCCCCAGCGACAGGATGCCGGTGTAACCCCAGATCAGGTCCATGGCCAAGGCGCAGATGGCGTAGCACATGATCTTGCCGACCAGGGCCACGGCGTAGTCGGACAGGTGCAGCGCCGAGCCTTCAGGCACCAGCAGGTTGAGCACAGGTGCCAGCACCAGCACGGTGATCGCCGCGGCCACCACGGCCGTCCAGCCTTTGGTACCCAGCGCGCTGCGGGGCACGGTCATCTTGGGCATGTCGATTGTCGGGTTCAAGGTTGTTGTGGTTGTCATAGCGGTCAAGCCTCACGACCTTTCAACGCAAAGATGCCTTGCGGGCGCTTCTGAATGAAGATCACGACGATCACCAGCACCATGATCTTGGCCAGCACGGCACCCGCCCAACCTTCCAGGAACTTGTTGATCAGGCCCAGGCCCAGCGCGGCATACACGGTACCGGCGATCTGGCCCACGCCGCCCAGCACCACGACCATGAACGAGTCCACGATGTAGTTCTGGCCGAGGTCCGGGCCCACATTGCCGATCTGGGACAAGGCACAGCCCGCCAGGCCGGCAATGCCCGCCCCCAGCGAGAAGGCCATGGTGTCCACCCGCGCTGTGTTCACACCCATGCAGGACGCCATCGGGCGGTTCTGGGTGACACTGCGCACGAACAGGCCGATGCGTGTCTTGCCGATCAGCAACGTCATGGCCAGGAGCACCAGGGCCGCAAACACGATGATGACCAGCCGGTTGTAGGGCAAGGTCAGGTTGCTGAGGATGTCGAAACCGCCCGACATCCACGACGGGTTCTCGACCTGCACGTTCTGCGCACCGAACAGGCTGCGCACGCCCTGCATCAGCATCAGGCTCACGCCCCAGGACGCCAGCAAGGTCTCCAGCGGGCGGCCGTACAGGAAGCGGAACACGCCCCGCTCCAGCACCGCGCCCACGGCTGCGGCAGCCAGGAAGGAGGCCGGCACGGCCAGCACGATGTACCAATCGAACGCCCCCGGGAAATGGTTGCGGAAAACGTTCTGCACCGCAAACGTGGCGTAGGCGCCGATCATCATCAGCTCGCCGTGCGCCATGTTGATCACGCCCATCAGGCCGTAGGTGATGGCCAGGCCGAGTGCCGCCAGCAGCAGGATGGAGCCGAGGCTGACCCCGGTGAACAGCACGCCCGCGTACTCGCCCCAGGCCAGCTTGCGGTTGACCTGGTCCAGCGCCAGTTGCAAGGCGCCTTTGACGGCCGCATCTGTTTCACCGGCATCGGCCATGCGCTCCATCAGCAGCGCGCGGGACTCGGGGGTCGCGTCTTCAGCCAGGGCTTTGGCGGCCGCGATGCGCTTGCCGGCATCAGAGGCGGACAGCATGGCCTTGGCCCGAACGGCCTTGAGCAAGGTCTTGAGCTTGGGATCGGTTTCGGCAGCCAGGGCCTTCTCGATCACAGGCAATTTGGATTCGTCCGCAGCTTTGGACAGCGAGTCGATCGCTTCGGCCCGCGTGGCCACGTCCTTCGACAACAGCTTGCCTGCTGCCAACGCGGCTTCGATTTCGCTGCTCATGCGGTTGTTGTTGACCACATCTTCAGCGCCTTCTGGCAACTTGGCGGGCGCACCGGTGGCCGCCTCCTTCACATCATCCCCGTAGACGATGTAAGCCTTGTTGCCGGCCACCTTCACGGTGTCAGCGTTGAGCGCCTCCAGGAAGGCGGGCAAAGCCGGGTCCCCCTTGGCGACCAGCGCCTGAAGAGCCGCGATGCGGGCATCGTTGTCGCCCGCCGACAGCGCATAGGCCTCGTCCGATGTGAGCGCGTGAGCCTCGTGCAGCCCACCCGTGAAAGCCATTATCAGTGTCAGCAGCGAAGCCGACAAGGTGCGCCAGGCTCGCGACGCGTTCGTCGTTGGGTTCTTGGCGTGATGTGGTGTCACAGACATGTCCTGTCTCAAACAGTCCAGCAGAAAAAAAACGCCCCGTTGGTGACCCCAACGGGGCGAACCGCTCTGCTTCTTGGTTCATCCCGCCAGAGAGGACGGGCACTCGATCCGACAAACCAATTACTTGGTTTCAGGCTCGTCCTTCTTCTTGTCGTTGCCTTCGATGAAGGGGCTCCAGGGTTGAGCCTTGACAGGGCCAGGCGTCTTCCACACGACCTTGAACTGGCCATCGGCCTTGACTTCGCCGATGAACACAGGCTTGTGCAGGTGGTGGTTCTTGGGGTCCATCGTGGACATGAAGCCACCCGGCGCCTTGAAGGTCTGGCCGGCCATGGCGGCGATCACCTTGTCGGTATCGGTGGACTTGGCCTTGGTGACGGCCTGGGCCCACATGTTGATGCCGATGTAGGTGGCCTCCATCGGGTCATTGGTCAGAGGCTTGTCCTTGTGACCAGCAATGCCCTTGGCCTTGGCGTAAGCCGACCACTTCTTGATGAACTCGTCGTTGGTCGGGTTCTTGATGGACATGAAGTAGTTCCAGGCTGCCAGATGGCCGACCAGAGGCTTGGTATCCACACCGCGCAGCTCTTCTTCACCCACCGAGAAGGCGACCACGGGCACGTCCTTGGCCTTCAGGCCCTGGTTGCCCAGTTCCTTGTAGAAGGGCACGTTGGAGTCACCGTTGATGGTGGAGACCACGGCGGTCTTCTTGCCTTCAGAAGCGAACTTCTTGATCTTGGCGATGATGGTCTGGTAGTCGGAGTGACCGAAGGGGGTGTACTCCTCCATGATGTCCTCTTCCTTCACGCCCTTGGACTTCAGGAAGGCACGCAGGATCTTGTTGGTCGTGCGTGGGTAGACGTAGTCGGTGCCCAGCAGCACAAAGCGCTTGGCGGAACCGCCGTCCTTGCTCATCAGGTACTCGACAGCGGGGATGGCTTGCTGGTTAGGTGCAGCGCCCGTGTAGAACACGTTCTTTTCGAGCTCTTCACCTTCGTATTGCACGGGGTAGAACAGCAGGCCGTTGTTTTCCTTGTAAACAGGCAGCACGGACTTGCGCGACACGGACGTCCAGCAGCCGAAGGTCACGGCGACCTTGTCTTGCGTCAGCAGTTGCTTGGCCTTTTCAGCAAACAGAGGCCAGTTGGAGGCGGGGTCCACCACCACGGGTTCGAGCTTCTTGCCCAGCAGACCACCCTTGGCATTGATCTCGTCGATGGCCATCAGGACGGTGTCCTTCAGAACGGTCTCGGAGATGGCCATGGTGCCGGACAGGGAGTGCAGCACGCCGACCTTGATGGTATCGGCGGCTTGCACCATGGTGCTGAAAGCCAGACCGGCGACGCCCAGGGCGACGGCGGACAGGGTTTGGACGGCGCTGCGACGAGAAATGCTCATGGGATTTCGCTCCTTTGAAGCGGTGGGGTTTGAACGCTTGCTTGCTCGGCTTCTTGTTGAGATCCGATGCATTCAGTGTGCCCACAGGCTTCATGGAGCGAAATACGCCATGTGGCGTATCGATGGCGTATCCGCCTTGCGTCTTCAGCGCCCGATACCGAGATCCCGGTTGGTGCCCGAGCGGGCCGTTTCCTTGGCGTCGGGCGCGGTGTTGAACAGCCGGTCGCCCATGCCCATCGAGACGCCCCACCAGTAGTTCTCATTGCGGAAGTGATGCCAGCGGTGCTCCAGCACGCGCTGCACGTAGTAGGCCACCGGAGGGCACCAGGTGATGTGGGTGAGGTAATGCACCCACTCGTAATGCAGACCCAGCAACAGGTAAACGAAGCTGAAGGTCAGCAACTCGGAGCGCCAGGCGCCGGCCATGAAGTACGCCAGCGCCACCGCGCCCAACACCAGGGCATGCACATGCCGCGGCACGAACACCCAATCGAGATTCCAGGGGTCCGCATGATGGCGGCGGTGGGTCTTGGGCAAATAGAAGTCCACCATGACGCCGAAAATGCGGCGCGGCCGGTAATGCAGGATGAACACGTGGATCATCCATTCGTTGATGGGAAACAAGGCCAATACGCCCAGTGCGATGACCGCATCCAGCCAGCCCAGGCTACCCTCCTGCACGCGCAGCAGGCCCAGGCCAATGAGGGCCAGCACGATGATCAAGGGGCTCGGGTGGGTCAGAAACACCCTGAAGGCCTGCCCTGCGGTGCGGGGCGAGTCCGCCGGCGGGCGCATCGGGTTGTGGCTGACCGTTTCCTCGGCCGTGGGCATGACCGTATCGGTCGCACGTTGAACAGACATGGTGGCTCCCTGGCAGATCACATCAAGGCAAAAACGGACTCCAGCGCCTTGCGGCCCAGGTCCACATGGGCTCTGGCTGCCAGGCGTGCAGCTTCGGTATCCCCCTGGCGCACGGCCTTTGCAATGGCCCTCAGGTTCGCCACATCCTGAAATTCGCGCGCCATCACGTAGGTGAGCTTGTCCCACGCCTCGTGATAACTGCGCCGCATGGTGTTGAAGGCCAGTTGGTAGGCGATGTTGTCGCAGGCCATGGCCAGGATCTGCCAGAAATGCAGTGCCCCGACCTGCAAGGCACCCAGGTCATGCAGGCTGCCTTCCATGACGCCGAGCGCATGATCGAGTTTGTCGGCGAGCGCCGCGCCACCCAACCGAGCCGCATCGGCGGCAATCTCCGGCGCAAGGGCCGAGCGCATGCCCATGATGCCGAGCACCACCTTGGGGTTCACGCCACCCTGGCTGTTGACCAGCAGGC
>JACPOH010000100.1 GCA_016185075.1 Aquabacterium sp.
CGGATTCTGCCGATCATGTCCATGGTGATCACTCCTCGAACCCCGCTGCATCAAAAAGCAGCAGGGTAGGTTGAACACCTGGCTCAGTTTTAGATCGGCACACACCTTAAAAGTGGCTCAGTTTTCGGTCGGCGCCAACAACACAGCAAGCTGTAAGCCCGCTGGGTTAGCCTCTGGGGTCGCATGTGGTAACTGCATGTGGTAACTCGCCACACCCCGGAAAGCAAAAAACCCTTGCAAATCAACGACTTGCAAGGGCTTCTGCTTATTGGCGGAGAGGGTGGGATTCGAACCCACGGTACGTTATTCACGTACGCCTGATTTCGAGTCAGGTACATTCGACCACTCTGCCACCTCTCCTAAACTGGTGCGCTCGTGGTCAACGGCGTAGCCCGCAACTATAACAGGTTTTCTGGCGGTGCCTCAAAGTGCCAGCACTTCGAGGCCACCCATATACGGGCGCAAGGCCGCCGGAATCCTGACGGATCCGTCTGCCTGTTGGTGGTTTTCCAGCACGGCGACCATGGCGCGGCCCACGGCCAGGCCGGAGCCGTTGAGCGTGTGCACCAGCTCGTTCTTGCCTTGCGCGTTCTTGAAGCGCGCCTGCATGCGACGCGCCTGGAAGGCTTCGCAGTTCGAGCACGAGCTGATCTCGCGGTAGGTGTTCTGCGCAGGCAGCCACACCTCCAGGTCATAGGTCTTGGTGGCGCCAAAGCCCATGTCACCCGTGCACAGCGACATCACGCGGTAGGGCAGTTCCAGCTTCTGCAGGATGGCTTCGGCGTGGCCCACCATCTGCTCCAGCGCCTCGTAGCTTTGCTCGGGCGTGGTGATCTGCACCATCTCGACCTTGTCGAACTGGTGCTGGCGGATCATGCCGCGTGTGTCCCGGCCTGCACTGCCCGCTTCCGAACGGAAGCAAGGCGTGTGGCCCGTGAGCTTGATGGGCAACTGGTCCATCGGCAACACCGTGTCGGCCACGGTGTTGGTCAGCGTCACTTCCGAGGTGGGGATCAGGTACCACTTGCTGTCCGAGGCTTCGCCGTCGCCTGAGGTGACATGGAACAGGTCCTGCTCGAACTTGGGCAACTGGCCGGTGCCTTGCAGCGCCTTGGCCTGCACCAGGTAGGGCGTGTAGCACTCGGTGTAGCCGTGCTCCTGTGTCTGCACGTCCAGCATGAACTGGGCGAGCGCACGGTGCAGGCGGGCCACCGGGCCGCGCAGGAAGGTGAAGCGCGATCCCGACAGCTTGGCGCCGGTTTCGAAGTCCAGGCCCAGTTTTTCGCCCAGGTCCACGTGGTCCTTCACCTCGAAGCCGTAAGCCTGTGGCGTGCCCCAGCGGCGCACTTCCACGTTGCCGGACTCGTCATGGCCGACGGGCACGCTATCGTGCGGCAGGTTGGGCACGGCCAGCAGCATGCCCGACATCTCGATCTGGATGACATCCAGGCGCTCGGCGCTGGCCTTGAGCTCGTCGCCAATGCCGCCCACCTGGGCCATCAGCGCCGAGGTGTCTTCGCCCTTGGCCTTGAGCCCGCCGATCTGCTTGGACAAGGTGTTGCGCTGCGATTGCAGCTCTTCCGTGCGCATCTGGATGGTCTTGCGCTCGGCTTCCAGCTCGCGGAAGCGGGCTTCGTCCAGGAAGGGTTGCGGCGACTTGCGCTTGGACAGGCGCGCGATCACGCTGTCGAGGTCTTTGCGCAGCAGGGCGATATCAAGCATGGCTTTGGGAGGTGTATTTTTGAAAGGGGATGACCGGGGCGTAGCTTAACGCGCCCGGCACGGCTGCCTCAGGAAGACGACGGCGCACTGCGCTCGGTGGGCAAGGGGCGATCCAGGCCGGTGCCGCCCAGCCCCTTGGGCAACGGGAAGCGCACATGCTCTTCCACGCCCTGCATGC
>JACPOH010000101.1 GCA_016185075.1 Aquabacterium sp.
CGTCGAGGCGCCGGCCAATGCGCCTGATGCGTTCGCTGTCGTGTTCAACGGAACGCCACTGAGCACCGTCCTGACCACCATTGAGGCCCTGCGCGCCGAAGGCGTGAGCGTGGCGCTTAACCCCGCGGGCAAAGATGGCCCGGCCAGCCCCAAGTCACAGTTCAAGAAAGCGGATGCCAGCGGTGCCCGTTATGCTCTGATCTTCGGGCCAGACGAGGTGGCGCAAGGTCAGGTGTCCATCAAGCCATTGCGTGATGGCGGCGAGCAGCTTTCTCGCCCTCTGGCGGGTGCCCGGGATTGGGCCGCTTCGCTGCTGTCGGCGCCCCAGTCATAATCCACGGCTTTTACACACATACAAACGGGAACCGTCATGGCGACCTACGATCTTGAACAACAGGAACAGCTGGACCAGGTCAAGCATTTCTGGAAGCAATATGGCAACCTGATCACCTGGGTGCTGGTGCTGGTACTGGGTGCCTATGCGGCCTGGACCGGTTACCTCTACTGGCAGCAACAACGTGCAATTGGCGCAGGCGGCCTGTACGAAGAGCTGGACCGTGCGGCCAGCGCAGGCAACGCGGACAAGGCCCTGCAGGCCTTTGCCGACCTCAAGGGCAAGTACGCGGGCACGACGTTTGCCGAGCAGGGCGCCTTGATGGCGGCCAAGGTGGCCGTCGAGCATCAGAAGGGCGACCAAGGCAAGGCGGCGCTGCAGTGGCTGGTTGACAGTGGCAAGAATGCCAATCTGGTGGCCATTGCCCGCCTGCGTCTGGCGGGTGTCCAGATGGATGCCAAACAGTACGACGAGGCGCTCAAGACCTTGTCTGCAGACACACCGGCCGAGTTCTCTGCATTGGTTCATGACCGCCGCGGTGACATCCTGATGGCCCAGGGCAAAAAGGAAGACGCGGCCAAGGCCTATGCTGAAGCTTGGAAGAGCATGGATGCCACGGTGGAGTATCGCCGCTTTGTCGAAGGCAAGCTGACGGCCCTGGGGCAGCCGCCAGTCCAGCCTGCGGCCAAGGCCGCATCGGCCAACTGAGGCCGCCAGAGGCCAGTAGCCCAGTCGTTTGCATTCGGCCTGCTATCGTTTCGTTACGCACACTCTAGACGCTTTCTTAGGCAGCACACATGACCCTGATTCGCGCCAATCTGGTGAAACTGACTCCCCCGGCATCACGTTTCGTGAAGCTGGCTGCGGCCTGTGCCTTCGCCGCAGTGCTGGCGGCCTGTGGGTCCAGCAAGCCTTCGCCGGCGTCGCTGGAGTCACTGAGTACCCCCAACGTGCGCCTGACCACCGTCTGGTCGCAGCGCGTGGGCTCGGTGGATGGCCAATTGAGCTTGGCTGTCAGCAACGGCGTGGTCACCACGGCCAGCACCGATGGCGACATCGTGTCCTTCGACCTCGTTACGGGCAAGGAGCGCTGGCGCGCCCAGGCCAAGGCTGATCTGTCCGCCATGGTGGGCAGCGATGGCCGCTACGCCGCGGTGGTGACCCAAGCCAACGAATTGCTGGCCTTTGACCAAGGCAAGCTCTTATGGCGCGAACGTCTGCCGGGCCGCGTCATCACGGCGCCGTTGGTAGCGGGTGAGCGCGTTTTTGTGCAGGCCGTGGACCGCAGCGTGCGCGCCTATGACGTGCTCGACGGCCGCTGGCTGTGGCAGTATCAGCGCCCGGGCGGTGAGCCGCTGGCATTGGCGACATCTGGCGTGATCACGGCTTTCCGTGACACCCTGCTGGTGGGGCAGGGTGCCCGCCTGATCGGGCTGGATCCGCTCAAAGGCACGGTGCGTTTCGATGTGAACGTCGGCACACCGCGCGGGACCAACGAGGTGGAGCGACTGGCTGACCTGGTCGGCCCTCTGGCACGTGCTGACGACGAGGCCTGTGTACGCGCCTTCCAGTTGTCCGTCGCTTGTCTGGAGTTGAACCGTGGCTCCTTGCGCTGGACGCGCCCGCAGGCCGGTCGTCAGGCCGTGGCTGCGACCGAGCGCATGGTGGTTGGCAGCGATGGTGCCGACCGCCTGAGCGCCTGGAAAACCGAAAACGGTGACCTGCTGTGGCGCGTTGACCGCTTTACCTACCGCAACCTCAGCGCGCCGGCCATTTGGGGCAACCGCGTGGTTGTGGGCGACTACGACGGCTACCTGCATGTGCTGGCATCTGAAGACGGCCGCACACTGGCCAGAACCGAGCTGGACAGTGCACTCGTGGCCGCACCCGTGGTGGTCGACCAGACCTTGCTGGTCGCCACGCGCAAGGGCACGCTGTATGCATTGCGTGCCAACTGACCTGTTAGCTGAAATTTCATGAAACCAGTTATTGCCTTGGTCGGACGACCCAACGTCGGCAAATCGACGTTGTTCAACCGGATGACCAAGAGCCGCGATGCCATCGTGGCCGACTACGCCGGCTTGACCCGTGACCGTCACTACGGTGAGGGCAAGCTGGGCTCGCACGAGTTCATCGTGATCGACACCGGTGGCTTCGAGCCGGAGTGCACCTCGGGCATCTTCAAGGAGATGGCCAAACAGACGCGTCAGGCCGTCGCCGAGGCCGATGCCGTGATTTTCGTCGTCGACGC
>JACPOH010000102.1 GCA_016185075.1 Aquabacterium sp.
CTGGCTTCTCAGCCCGTCACCACACACAGCACCGCGGGCGCATGAGCGCCGCGAGCCCCGCTCGCCTGCTGCAGCAAGCGCAGCAGGTGACGCCGCTTCTGGCGGATCGCGTGGTAGCCTGGCAGCGCCAGGAGGTGGATGTGCTGCAGCAGGTGCTGGGCGGATCATGGTTGCCGCTGGGCGCCAAGAAGTCCTTCATTGACCTGTGTGGTCGCCTGCGTGACCTGATCGAGCAGGCGCAGCAACGCAATGACGAAATCCACGCGATGCTGGTGGCCTCCTACGCCAAGCTCAATGCCGAGTTCGGTTTCAGCCTGGTGGCCGATGTGCCGCTGGATGTGCGCAAGTACACCGAAGACCTCAACCTCATCGAGCGCAACTACGTGCAGTACCTGGGCTTGAGCCAGGCTTTCAGGTTGGCGCAACCGGGCTTCCAGGAACAGTTCCGCCGCATGCTCATTTCGCGTCTGCGTGTGGTGTTCGAGACCGTGAGCAACGACATCGAACTCTGGAACAAGACCGCCTCGGCGCAGGTGGACAGCCAGTTGCGCGAACGCCGCCGCAATTTCAAGCGCCGCTATGAGTCGCTGGACCGCATCCAGTCGGCATCGAACGAGCTGGACAACCGCTTGCAGGAAGTTCAGGCGCAAGATGAGCGCGTGCTGCAGTTGCAGACCCGCCTGGGTTCGTTGGTGGATGAGCTGGTCAGGCAGGCGCAGACCGATACCCTGGCTGTGGCAGGCTCGACCGATGTTCAGCAAGTGACGCTGGACTTGTCTCTGGCTTCTCAGCCGCTGCAGCAAACGCAGGTCAGCACCGTGTTGGGCTACTTCGAGCGCTTTCTGCAGCGCTTCCCGGATGTGCAGGCGCTGGCTGCTGCGCCACTGGATGATGTCCTGGCCTTGTGGAGCGGGCTGGGCTACTACAGCCGCGGGCGCAACCTGCATCGCTGTGCGCAGGCCGTGGTGAGCGAGCATGGCGGCGTGTTCCCGCGCAGCAGCGAAGCCTTGCAGACCCTGGCGGGCATCGGGCCGTCCACATCGGCGGCCATTGCGGCCTTCTGCTTTGACGAGCGCATTTCCATCATGGATGGCAATGTCAAGCGGGTGCTCAGCCGCGTGCTGGGCTGGGATCAGGATCTGTCTGTCAAGACGCATGAGCGCGCGCTGTGGGAGGCGGCGCAGGCCGTGCTGCCAAACAAGGCGGCCGATATGCCGTCGTATACACAAGGCTTGATGGACCTGGGGGCCACGCTGTGCACGCAGCGCAAGCCGGCTTGCCTGAGCTGCCCGTGGTCGGACATCTGCCAGGCACGCGTGAAGGGGGATCCCGAGCGCTACCCGGTCAAGACGCGCAAACTCAAGCGCAGCGAGCGAGAGAGCTGGTGGCTGTGGTTGCAATGGCAGGATCAGGTCTGGCTGCAGCAGATGCCTGAAAAGGGTGTCTGGGCAGGGCTGTGGACCTTGCCTTTGCTGGGCAGCGAAGACGAGGTGCGCGCCTTGTTGGGAGAGCAGCTCATGGCGCTCACCGAGTTGCAGCCGCGTCTCAAACATGTGTTGACGC
>JACPOH010000103.1 GCA_016185075.1 Aquabacterium sp.
GCATACACGACCAGGGTGTCGGCATCACCGCCATTGGTGATCCACATCTTGCTGCCATTGAGCACGTAACGGTCACCGCGTTTGTCGGCACGCAGCTTCATGCTGACCACGTCCGAGCCGGCATTGGGCTCGCTCATGGCCAGGGCGCCGATGTGGTCGCCGCTGATCAGCTTGGGCAGGTACTTCTGGCGCTGGGCTTCGCTGCCATTGCGGTAGATCTGGTTGATGCACAGGTTGGAGTGCGCACCATAGCTCAGGGCCACGGCGGAGCTGCCACGGCTGACTTCTTCCATCGCCACCATGTGGGCCAGGTAGCCCATGTTGGTGCCGCCATATTGTTCGGGCACGGTCAGGCCATGCACACCCAGGTCGCCCAGCTTCTTCCACATCTGCGCAGGGAAGTTGTTCTCGCGCTCGACATCTGCGGCGATGGGGGCGAGTTCCTTGGCAACGAAGTTCTGGACGGTGTCACGCAGGGCATCGATGTCTTCACCGAGTTGGTGGTTCAGGCCTGGCAGGTTCATGGTCTTGTTTCCTCGGGTGTCTGTTCGCGGTAGAAGGGTGGCATCAGGTGGTGGGGTGAGCGCGCTTGGCCAGCAAGGCAACCATGAACGCGTCGGTCTTTTTTTGGTCCATGTCGTGAATCTTGGCCCAGGCTTCCTGCAAGCCTTCCCCAGGCCTTGATGGTGTGCTCCAAGGCCCCAGCAAGGCTACTTCCGGAACTGTGGCCGGGACACTGGCTTGCGGCCCAGCACGCCCGAGATGAAGTCGGCCGCGTCCACCAGCTTGTCCAGCTTGATGCCGGTGTGGATGCCCAGGCCGTGCAGCAGGTAGACCACGTCTTCGGTGGCGACGTTGCCGGTGGCGCCCTTGGCGTAGGGGCAGCCGCCCAGGCCGGCCACGCTGGTGTCAAAGGTGTGGATGCCCAGTTCCAGGCAGCCGTAGATGTTGGTCAGGGCCTGGCCATAGGTGTCGTGGAAGTGGCCGCTGAGTTCGGCCAGTGGCACATGCCTGAGCGCGCGCTCCATCACGGCCTTGACGTGGCCGGCCGTGCCCACCCCGATGGTGTCGGCGATGCCGATGTGGTCGCTGCCGATGTCCAGCAGGCGCTTGACCACGTCTTCGACCGCGTCCACACTGACTTCGCCCTGGTAAGGGCAGCCCAGCGCGCACGACACCGCCGCGCGCACGCGTTTGCCGGTGGCCTTGGCCGCATCCACCACCGGGCGGAAGCGCTCGATGGATTCGGCAATCGAGCAGTTGATGTTGCGCTGGCTGAAGGCCTCGCTGGCGGCCGCAAAGATCACGACCTCGTCGGCGCCGGCGGCGAGCGCGCCTTCAAAGCCCTTCATGTTCGGCGTGAGCACCGAGTAGCGTACGCCTTGCTGGCGCTGGATGCCCGCCATCACCTCGGCGTTGTCAGCCATCTGCGGCACCCACTTGGGGCTCACGAAGCTGGTGACCTCGATCTGCCGCAAGCCGGCTTCCTGCAGGCGGTGCACCAGGGCGATCTTGTCGGCGGCGTCCACGGGCCGGCCCTCGTTCTGCAGGCCGTCGCGCGGGCCCACGTCAACCAGCGTGACGTGCGAAGGGAAGTTGGCTGGCTTGTACATGGTGGCACCTCAGTCTTCAATGCGCAGCAGTTCGACCCCCTCGGCCACCTGGTCGCCCACGGCGCACAGGATGGCAGAGACGGTGCCGGCTTGCGGCGCGGTCAGCGTGTGTTCCATTTTCATGGCTTCGGTCACGGCCAGGGGCTCGCCTTGCTTGACGACCTGGCCTTCCTTGACCAGCAAGGCCACGACCTTGCCAGGCATGAGCGCGGTGAGGCGGCCGGTGCCGTGGTGGCCCTGATCCACCTGGGTCAGCGGGTTCACGTCCTGCAGGTGCGCGGCGCCTTGTGGGGTGAACACGTGGATGTCGTCACCATGGCGGTACACGGACACACGCAGGCGCTGCGGGGCTTGCGCGCTGGCGTTCAAGCTGATATCCAGCGTGTCAGCGTGCGCGCCGTGCAGCGTCAGCATCACGCTGTGCTCACCGTATTCAAGCTGGTACTGCGTTGCGCCAAGTCGGGTGCTGGTCACCGTGACGGTCTGGCCCTCGTGCAGCAGGATCTCGCGGTGGCGAGGAGCGCCATGCAGTCGCCAACCATCCGGCGTGGACCAGGGGTCGCGTGGGCCTGCCTTGTTCAAGGGCGCGGTGGGCAGCAGGCTGGCCATGGCCGCAGCTATGGCCACCTCCGGGCTCACGCCGGGGGCCTGGAACAGGGCCGCATGCTCGCGTTCGATCAAGGCCGTGTCCAGCCTGGCCTGGGAGAAGGATTCGGTGTGGATCACGCGGCGCACGAAGCCCACATTGGTGTGCAGGCCGGTGATGTGCAGGTCGCGCAAGGCCGCATCCAGGCGGCTCAGGGCGGCGGCGCGGTCTTCACCCCACACGATGAGCTTGGCGATCATCGAGTCGTAATAGGTCGAGATCACATCGCCTTCACGCACGCCGCTGTCGATGCGCACGGGGGACACCTCGAATGACGAGGCGGCCGGTGTGCGCATGACCCGCAGTGCGCCCGTGGCGGGCAGGAACTGCTGGGCCGGGTTCTCGGCACAGATGCGGGCCTCGATGGCATGGCCCTTGATCTGCAGCTGGTCTTGCTGCAGGGGCAGAGGCTCACCCGCCGCCACGCGCAGCTGCCATTCGACCAGATCCAGGCCGGTGATGGCTTCGGTGACCGGGTGCTCGACCTGCAGGCGGGTGTTCATCTCCATGAAATAAAACCTGCCGTCCTGCTCGCAGATGAACTCCACGGTGCCGGCGCCTACATAGCCCACGCTGCGTGCGGCGGCGATGGCGGCTTCGCCCATCTGGCGGCGACGCTCGGGCGTCATGCCGGGTGCAGGCGCTTCTTCCAGCACCTTCTGGTGGCGGCGCTGCACCGAGCAATCACGCTCGAACAGGTAGACGTAATTGCCTTGGCTGTCGCCAAAGACCTGGATCTCGATGTGCCGCGGCTGCTGCACATAGCGTTCAACCAGCACGTGCGCGCTGCCAAAGCTGGCCTGTGCTTCACGCTGACAGGAGGCGAGTGCGGCTTCGAAGTCCGCCGCTTGCTGCACGGCACGCATGCCCTTGCCGCCGCCGCCCGCGCTGGCCTTGATCAACACGGGGTAGCCCATGAGGTCGGCCTGCTGCTTGAGGAAGGCCGGGTCTTGCTGGTCACCGTGGTAGCCGGGCACCAAGGGCACGCCGGCTTTTTCCATCAAGGCTTTGGCGGCCGACTTGCTGCCCATGGCCGCAATGGCCGAGGCCGGTGGGCCAATGAAGGCGATGCCCGCGGCCTCACAAGCCTGGGCGAAGTCTTCGTTCTCGCTCAGGAAGCCGTAGCCCGGATGCACGGCTTGCGCGCCGGTGGCCTTGGCGGCTTCGAGGATGCGGTCGGCGCGCAGGTAGCTTTCGCGCGGGCTGGCCGGGCCGATGTGCACGGCTTCGTCACAGGCCTGCACATGCAGGGCGTGGGCATCGGCATCGGAGTAAACGGCCACGGTGCGGATGCCCATGCGACGCGCGGTGGCGGCCACACGGCAGGCGATTTCACCGCGGTTGGCGATCAGGATTTTTTGAAACATCACAGCTCCCGCAGTGAACTCACCTGCGACACGCTGTGCGTGTCCATGCGATTTGGCTGCGCCGCAAGGCCTTCGGCCTTGTCCCCGCGGTTGGCGATCATGA
>JACPOH010000104.1 GCA_016185075.1 Aquabacterium sp.
AAGATCTCGATGGAGGAGCGCGGCATGGTGCTGGTGACCGGCTCGGCCGGCTGCGGCAAGTCCACCACGCTGGCCTCGATGATCAACTACGCCAACGCGAACTCGCGCTGCCACATCATCACGGTCGAGGACCCGATCGAAATGATCGAGCCCTCGTTCAACCAGACCCAGGTGCAAGCCGCCATTGATCTGGGCTTCGCGGAGGGTGTGCGCGCCCTGATGCGTCAGGACCCGGACATCATCATGGTGGGTGAAATCCGTGACCTGGAAACGGCCGAGATGGCCATCCAGTCGTCATTGACCGGCCACCTGGTGTTCTCGACCCTGCACACCAACGATGCGGCCTCGGCCATCACGCGCCTGACGGATCTGGGTGTGCCGTCCTACCTGATCAGCGCCACGGTGATTGGCGTGCTGGCACAGCGCCTGGTGCGCACGCTTTGCCCATCGTGCAAACAGCCCGACGACCAGCTGGACCCTGCCACGCTGGCCGAGGCCATCAAGCCCTGGCGCATGAACGGCAAGATCAACGCCTACAAGCCTGTGGGCTGTCTGGAGTGCCGCATGACGGGCTTCAAAGGCCGCGTTGGCTTGTATGAGTTGCTGCCCGTGTCGGAGGCCATTCGTGGCGGCATGCACCCGCAGGTGGACATGGCCCGCATCCGCAAGCAGGCTGCCAAGGACGGCCTGCGCCCCTTGCGCCTGGCCGGCGTGATGAAAGTGGCCGAAGGCCTCACCACACTGGACGAAGTCCTGCGCAACACCCCTCAGTGGGAAAACTGACTGTCCGGGCCTGGCTGGGTGCCACCCTGATGGGTGCCGGTGCCGGTTCCCGTCATGCCGCTGGAGCCCGAGAAGTAGTCGATCGCCACTTCGCAACGGATGCCCCTGGGCTCGACTTCCATCCAGCGCACGCTGCCGCCCAGTTGCTTGACGCGTTTGCGTACCCCACCCAGACCCAGACCGTGTGACCACTTCGCGGGTTCGCGGCCCACGCCGTTGTCTTCCACGGACAAGGTCAGGCGGTCATTTTCCAGGCGCAGTGTGACCTGCACCCGTTTGGCCTTGGCGTGGCTGATGGCGTTGCTGACCAGCTCCCGCATGATGCGGGTGAGGGCCGACCACTGCACCATGGTCAGCGTGAGGTCGGTGTCCTGGAACATGTGCCAGTCCAGCTCGCAACGCGCGGCCGCCAACCGCTGGCTGAGGTCGCGCTTCCACTCGCCGGCGGCTTCGCTCAGCAGGTGAGATTGGGCAGCCAGCCCACGCGTGAGCGTCTTGAGATCCTGGATCGTGTGGCGGATGTATTCCTCGATCTCCGCATTGGGCGCCTGGTACATCAACGTGAGCAAACGCGCGCCAATGTCGTCATGCAGATCCTGGGCGATACGCAGACGCTCCTCACTGCGGCCTTGCTCCACCGCCTGGTCAAAGCTCAGGGCGCGGTAGAGCTGTTCCATCACGCGCTCCGCCAGTCTCGCATCCTCGGACGTGAACAAGCGCTGCCCCTTGTGCGAGTGCTTGAGCACCAGCACGTGCCGAGCCGCTGCAGGGCGGGCTCCCCAGGCCGGAATGGGCACCAGCAGCACCGAACCGTTGCCGCGCAGCGCGGTGTGCGCCACATCGCCCGGCACCAGGGTGACTTCCAGCGGGTCGAACAGTTCGCGCATCAGGCGCATCAAGGAGGCATCCAGTGTGTCCGGTTGGCGCTCCACCTCGCGGGCGATGCGGTAGAGGCGCTGGAACAGGCGCTCCATGGTGAGTGAGTCCCGGCCGGGCAGGCGGGTCATCACCCAGCGTCGGATGATGAGGTACAAGCCGAACGAGAAGAACAACGACAGGGTCATCGATGTGAACTGACCCAGCGAGAACACGGCCACAAACAACAGATCCAGCGAAGCCGCGACCGTGCTGGATGCCGCCAGCAGCGAGAACTCCTGCAAGATGGGCCGCGAGCGCGACAGATAGGGTGACAGCAACACCGCCATGGCTGCAAACACCTGCCAGGTCAGCACGCCGAAGTTGGTGATGTTCAGGTGCATGTCGGCGCGGGGGGCGCCACGCCACACAGCCAGGCTCAAGAGCAGCCAGGTCAGCACGGCCACCACCAGCAAGCGCCGCATCATCAAGGTGAAGGGGTGAGGTGCCTGGTGGAACGAAGCCGTCATCAGACTGACGGCGGCGACCGACAGGCCCACGCAGCCCAGTTGCACGGCCCACCAGCTCAAGGAGGTGTCGAGCTGGCTCGCGCCCAGCCACAAACCGACTGCCGACAGCCAGGCCAGCGCGGCATACCAGCCCCAGCCGGCCATGCGGTGGGGGTGCAGCACGGCAATCTGCACCAATGCGGCCGTGCTGACCAGGTCAAACACCAGCCTCAGCTGCATGTCCAGCTGAACAAACCAGACGGGTGCGAACACGTCGAGGTTGTTTTCGATGGCAATGAACATCAGCTGCCCGCTCTGGCTGAACGCCAAGGCCGCGAACGCCACGTTGCGCCATTGCGGGCCGGCGAGCAGCACCACCGCACCCACGCCGAATACCGCAATCGACAACAGGCCCAGCAACCAGAACAAGGCGCTCAGGCCTGCCCAGCCGATGGGCGTGATCAGCACGGCTTCGTCCGGCGCGTGCACCAGATCCAGGTTGACTGTCATGTTGCGCTCGGCAGCCGCCTCCAGCATGGCATCCATGTGGTGGTGCAATTGCAGGTAGCGCTGCCGCTGGTCAGGGTCGATGAGCCAGCGCGCCGAACGTTGCAGAGACAGCAACTCGATCGGGGCGACGAGCGTTTGCACGCCTGATTCGACGGGTCGATCCAGGCGCACGCCATCCAGCACACGCCCCTCCAGGTGCATCAGTGGCGGGTAGTCCACCCCGCGGATCTTGACCAGCCCTTCAGGTGTGGCCCGCAAGGCAAAGGGCAGATGCGGCTGATTGGACAGCCAATGCGCCAGCAGCACAAACAGCGCACAGGCCAGCAGCACGGTGCCCACCAGTGCACGCAAGCGCCAGCCTATCCAGCGCGGCAACTCGTGCGAGCCCTGAAGCACCTCATCGAGGCTGGGCCATGCTGTGCGGCGCTCGCCCAACGAGCTTGGAGGTCCGGGTGTGGCCATGATGGTTTTGCAGCGTGGCCGGGCAGCTCAGGCCCACTGGCGGCGGGTCAGACCAGCCCTTGCTTGCTGGCCAGCACAGCCGCTTCGGCGCGGCTGGAGACATTGAGCTTCTTGTAGATGGACTTGATGTGGTCGTTCACCGTGAACCACTTGATGCCCATCAGCGAGGCGATCTCCTTGATCGTGAAGCCCTTGCTCAGGTAGGTCAGGACCTCGCTTTCACGCGGGGTCAGGCGTTCGTGGTCCAGCACGGCGGGCGGTGCGGCGGTGACCGGCGCCGCCTGGGGGGCAGCGTGCGCATGCCCCAGGCTGCCGCCGTCGCCCGAACGGAAGTGCGTCAGCAGGCGCCGAGCAATGGCGGGAGACAGAGGCGGCTGGCCCCGAACGATCTTTTGCAGCTCCTCCACCAGGACTTCGAAGCGGTCTTCCTTGAGCAGGTAACCGTCTGCGCCGCATTGCAGGGCAGGGAACAGATGGTCGTCGTCCGAATACAAGGTGGTGACAATGCGCGTGGCCGGGTAGCTGGCCAGCTCGGTCAACAACTCCAGGCCACTGCCGTCGGGCAACTCCAGGTCAACCAGGATCAGCTGGTAGGGATCGTCAGAGGGCGCGGCTCGGCCCCCGGCGCTGTGGCCCAGCAACTGGCGTGCAGCGTCCAGATCACCGGCTTCGGTGATGCTGCTGACGTCGCTGAAGCTCTCTCGCACCACGCGGCACAAAAAGCCCCGGGCGACCGGGTTGTCTTCAAGAATCAATACCTTGACGGCCATGGCACTCCTCCCGAAGCCGCCATGTTGGCCTGCCAGGGTTGCGGTTGCGCCCGCCCCGGCGAGGACCAGGCGGGCTCATCCTTTCGGACGTATCTTCAGAGATTATCAGGTTCGCAACGCCCCGCGTCACGTGCGAGCCCCCCGCTTAAACGGTTTGAGCACCAAAGGCGTTGCGCTTCTACAATCCGGGTATGCGAATTTTGATTGCCAACGACGATGGCTACCTGGCGCCCGGCATTGCCGCGCTGGTCGAAGCCTGTAACGGGCTGGGTCACGTGGACGTCTTCGCGCCCGAGCGCAACGCGAGCGGGACGTCCAACGCATTGAGCCTGCATCAACCGCTGAGCCTGCACACCGCTGCCAACGGCTTTCGCTACGTGAGCGGCACCCCCTCGGACTGCGTGCACCTGGCCTTGACGTCCGGCTTGATCGACAAGCCTGACCTCGTACTGTCGGGTATCACCCACGGTGCCAACATGGGTGACGACACCCTGTACTCGGGCACGGTGGCGGCCGCCACGGAAGGCTACCTGTTTGGCGTGCCCTCGATCGCTTTTTCCCTGACGGACAAAGGGTGGCAGCACCTCGACGTGGCCGCCCGGGTGGCTCGCCAGGTGGTTGAACACGTGCTCGCCCAGGAGCCGGCCTCTCGCCCCTGGCTGCTCAATGTCAACATCCCGTCACTGCCGCAGGCAGATCGCGCGCCCTGGGCCATCACCCGCCTGGGCCGTCGACACGCCAGCTTCCCGGCTGTGGCTCAGGCCAACCCGCGTGGTGACATGGTCTACTGGATCGGCCCCGCAGGCGAGGCCAAGGAAGACGGTGAGGGCACCGATTTCCACGCCGTGCGCCAGGGGCTGGTGTCCATCACCCCTCTGCAAGTGGACATGACTGACCACCGCCGCTTGCCAACGTGGCAGAGCTGGGTGGCGTCACGATGAGCACCAGCCAGCCTGATCGCAAGCCACGCCGCTTCCCGCTGCAGCTGGATCAGGTTGCAACGGTCAAGTCGGCGGGGCCCAGGGCTGCGCCGGTCTCGACCTCGGGCGCGCGGGAGCTGTTGCGCCCCCAGGCCCATCTTCAGCAGGCCGAGCTGGATCACCGACGCCACAGCACGCCGCAGGGCGTGGGGCTGGACTCCATCCACGTGCGCCGCCGCATGGTCGAGCGCCTGATGCTCGACGGCATCAGCCACCCCCACGTGCTGGATGCCTTTGCGCGTGTGCCCCGACACCTGTTCGTTGACACCGCGCTTGTCAACCAGGCCTATGAAGACACCAGCCTGCCGATCGGGCTGGGGCAGACGATCTCCAAGCCCTCCGTGGTGGCCGCCATGATGCAGCTCCTGTGTGTGCGCCCCGGTGTACAGGCACCTCCCGCCGGTGCACCTCACAAGCCACTGGGCGCGTGCCTGGAAATTGGAAGCGGCTGTGGTTACCAGGCGGCCTTGCTGGGGCACCTGTCGCGCCGCGTGGTGTCCATCGAGCGCCTGCGTGATCTGCATCTGAAAGCACGCGCCAACCTTGATACCCTGCGACAACACCTGCCCGAGTGGCCTGACGTGCGCCTGGTGTATGGTGACGGCATGATCGGTCATGCCCCGCTGGCACCTTACGACACCATCATCGCGGCGGCGGGTGGGGCGGCGCTGCCGCAGGCCTGGATCGATCAACTGGCACCTGGCGGTCGCCTGGTGGCGCCGCTTGAAGAAGCACGCGGTGGCACGCAGGTGCTGACCATCCTGGATCGCTTGCCGGATGGCAGCCTGCAACACAGTCGCGCCGGTGCGGTCCTGTTCGTCCCTCTAAAATCAGGCACCACATGACGTTGTTGGGCTGGTGTCTCTTTGTCTCCATGCCCGATCGAGTGTCCTCATGCACATGACTTCCACTATCAGGTTGGCTGCTTCGGCAGCGTTGTTGCTCATCTTGGCTGGCTGCGCCTCGTCCGGTCACCACGCCCCGGTCGAAGACCGCTCCCGAACCGGGGGCTCGGGTACCTCGGCGACGACCACCCCGCCGCGTGTCCTGCCTGGCGCCGAAAACGCCGGCAAGCCGGGCTACTACACGGTCAAGCCGGGCGACACCTTGATCCGCATCTCGCTCGACGCCGGCCAGAACTGGCGCGATCTGGCTTCGTGGAACAACCTGGAGAACCCGAACCTGATCGAGGTCGGCCAGGTCTTGCGCGTGGTCCCGCCCAACGTGGATGCCAGCACAGATTGAAAGCCGTGCGCTGGACAGCAAGGGCGGCCCCGCCAAGGGGGCGTCGGGTGCAGCATCTGGCACGGCCAGCGTTGCCAGCGGCGTAGCCGGTGCGGCAGCCTCCAGCGGTGCGGCCAGCGCGGCCGAGTCCAAGGACGCCCCCAAGGACAGCAGCAAGGATGCGGCCAAGGATTCGGACGAGCCTGCCTGGGCCTGGCCAGCCAGCGGCCCGACCATCGGCAACTTCGAAGAGGGCAAGCGCAAGGGGCTGGCCATCGGTGGCAAGGCCGGTGACCCCGTTCTGGCCGCGGCAGACGGCCGCGTCGTCTATGCGGGCTCCGGCCTGCGTGGTTACGGCAACCTCATCATCATCAAGCACAACGGCGAATACCTGACGGCCTACGCTCACAACCAGACCCTGCTGGTGAAAGAAGACCAGGCTGTTCGCAAGGGCCAGAAAATCGCCGAAATGGGCTCGACTGACACTGACCGCGTGCAACTGCACTTCGAAATCCGAAAGCAGGGCAAGCCCATCGACCCGGCCAAGCAGTTGCCCAGCCGCTGAGGGCTGAGGGCGCTGCAGGCAATACGCGCGGGTGAGGGGCATCTGCGCCGGCAGGAGGCCCGCCAGTCCTGAGACAATCGGGGGATGAGTGATTCATCCCCCGTTTCTGTTTCTGCCGCCCCCGCTGAAGCCGTGGCGATGCCTGTCGACGCCCCCGTGCCGCCCCATCTCGAGTGGTTGAAGGTCGAATCCCTTGATCTCGAAGCCCAGGGCGTGGCCCACCGCGCCAATGGCAAGGTGGTGTTTGTCGAAGATGCCTTGCCAGGTGAAGAGGTGCGCGTTACCGTGACGCGCAAGAAGAACAACTGGGAGCAGGGAAGCATGACCGAGTTGCGCAGTGAAAGCTCGCAACGCGTCAAGCCCAAGTGCGCCTATTTCGGCTTGTGTGGCGGCTGCAAGATGCAGCATTTCCACCCCAGTGCCCAGGTGGCCGTCAAGCAGCGTGTGCTGGAGGACAACCTCTGGCACCTGGGCAAGGTCAAGCCCGAGATGCTGCTGCGCCCCATCGAGGGGCCGACCTGGGGCTACCGCTACCGGGCGCGTCTGTCTGTGCGCTACGTGGCCAAGAAGAACACCGTGCTGGTGGGCTTCCATGAGCGCAAGTCGCGTTACGTGGCCGACATGCAGACCTGCGAGATCCTGCCACCGCACATGAGCCGCCTGCTGATGCCGCTGCGCGCGCTGATCATGGGCATGGATCAGCGAGAAAGCCTGCCCCAG
>JACPOH010000105.1 GCA_016185075.1 Aquabacterium sp.
GCGGCAAGGGCAACTGCCACTCGCACGCGCCCTGCAGCACCAGCTGGCACCGCTGACGCGCAGCCTGTTTGCCGAGCCCAACCCCGTCTTGATCAAGGCGGAACTGGCTCGGCAAGGCCTGGTGCAAGCGCCTGTACGGCCGCCTTTTGTGGCCGGCAGACTGGAGGCCGCACACGCCGTGGCCACGCAGATGCGCGCACTGGCCACGGGGCCCTGACGCGCTTGAAAGGGCTCACGCCGACACGTCGATCCAGCAGGCGATCAGCAACTGCCCGCCCCACATGACAGGGGGCCCGCTGCGTCGGGCGTCCACGCCCACACGGCGCAACAGGCGCTCCATGCCATAGGGCGAGACCGTGATCAGGCGCTTGGCACCCAGCTCGGCGGCCCGCTCCAGCACCGCGTGGGCCAGCAGGCGCGTGCGCATCAGGTCGTTGTCCGTGTCCAGGCCAAGGCTGCTGCGGCCTTCGGCCCCGCTCGCCGAGCTGGCCCAGGTGGCAAAGCGCGACACCTCCCACACCGATGCATCGGCTGGCAAGGCTTGCCCATGCATCAGGACGGGAAACACCTCACCCAGCAGATAGGGCTTGTCGGTGGGCAGGAGCCGGGCGCACCCGCAAATGGTGCCATCGTCCTGTCGGGCCAGCACGTACTCGGTGTCGGCCCGGTCGAACTGGTCCTGCTCCTGCCCCACGGGGCAGTCCAGTGGCCAGCCCAATCGGTTGACGAAGACCTCATACCGGTACGCAGACAAATCCTTGTACGCTGCATCCGACATATCCGTTTTCCGACCGCAGACTGTCTTCATGAATACTCCCGAAATAGGGGTATTCAAGTTCACGACCCGGCACCGCTCAACTGCCACCAATGACAGTTGCCACGCCTTGTGAGCTGTGCGTGGGCGCCTGTTTCCGTCAGTGCAAAAGCGAGGGCATGCCCGCGTATGGCGCCAGCTGGCACGGCGCCGCGGCATGCGCCAGCTCCAACGCGAGTTGCTGCGGCCACGACAGGCTGGCCAGGTGTTCCCGCAACAGGAATTCAGAAGCCTGGGCCCCCAGGTCGGCCATGGCGTCCACGGTCACCAGCATCACGTTGCTGCGCACTTCCCAGGGCACCATGCGCCACTGTGCGGTCAGCGCATCGACGTACCAATCCCAACCGATTGACAGATGAATCCCGGGCACCCACCATTCGGTATAGCCCGCCCGCCGGCAGGGGATGCAGAGGCTGTCTAGCATGCCTTTTACACTAGGGTCATCCGCACTGCATAAATGCACCAGAGACATGGCTTTCAACTCCGCCAGCGTCAGGCGCAGGTAGCCGTCGGGGTGATACGGGGTGTGCGGTGATCGTTTCATCATCGAACGATGGTAGGTGATCCGATCGCATTGCGGGATGTCAGAAATATCAGGTCGAAGAGGTTGCGCTTGATCCTGTCCAGCCAGACGATTCTCCAGGATGCCCTCGGCAATGGTGGCCTCACGGCCGCCCTCGGGCATCTGACCCAGGTTGCCCAGGATCTGGGCTTTCCCTTCTTTGCCTATGGGGTCAAATGCCCGCTGCCGGTGTCTCAGCCCCGCATCGAGATGGCCAGCAACTACCCCGAGATCTGGCAACAGCAATACCAGAGTCATCAATACGCCCGGATCGACCCGACCGTGCGCCACTGCACCCGCGTGACCACCCCCGTGCTGTGGGACGCCTCCGGTTTTGACGAGCGCCCCTTCGCGGAGCAGGCCATGTCTCACGGCATCCGCAATGGGGTGTCAATTGGCGTGCGCGACGCCCAAGGCAGGCTGGGCATGGTGACCCTGGCCCGCGACCAGACGGTGTGCACGCCCAAGGAGTTTGCCCACATCGAAGGCAGCCTGACATTGCTGGGGCAACTCACGCACGCGGCCCTGGTTGAAAAGCTCGTTCAACGCCACAGCACGTCCGTAGCGCCCCCCACATTGAGCGACCGCGAGCTTGAAGTGCTGAAGTGGACGGCCGAGGGCAAAACCTCCGCCGAGGTGGCCATGATCATGAACATCACGGAACGCACGGTGAACTTCCACATCGGCAACTGCATCACGAAGCTGGACGCCTCCAACAAGCTGCACGCAGCCGTCAAGGCGGCCGTGTCGGGCCTGCTCGGCTGAAATGCGGTGGGCCCTTGGCGGCCAGCCGCCTCAGTCTCGACCCGTGTGTACCCTGAACATGTAATTAGGCTCCCTGGATTTTTTGATATGTGGCAGGGAGTCTGCCCCTGCGCCCGCCCTGCAGCAACTGTCATGCTTGACAGTTACCGCCCGGCCAGGGTCGTGCAGGGATATGGCAGGGGCCTCAGGCCGTGTCGCCAACAGCGGCTGGCGCATCTTGCCCCCCCGCCTGCTGCAGGCGCCACATCTGCGCATAGCGCCCATTGGCGGCCAACAGTTGCGGGTGGGTGCCGCGCTCGATGATGCGGCCGTGGTCCATCACCAGGATCTCGTGCGCATGCACGATGGTGGACAGGCGGTGTGCGATCACCAGCACCGTCTTGCCCTGTGCCACGGTCGCCAGCTCGGCCTGGATGGCGCGCTCGTTGGCCGAATCCAGCGCCGAGGTGGCCTCGTCGAACACGAGGATGGGCGGGTTTTTGAGCAAGGTGCGGGCAATGGCC
>JACPOH010000106.1 GCA_016185075.1 Aquabacterium sp.
CCCCTCGCGTGTTGATGAGCGCCGGACCCCGCGGTTCGCCGAGCTCACCCCTGGCGTGGCCGGGCGTTACCGCCCGACGGGCTCCGGCGAGGGCGTGCGGCAGATCAAGGCGCGGGCTGTGCACATTGGCGGCACGGACAGCCCCCTGAGCCCGCAGCAGCTCAGCGAAAGCAAGCTGGTGCAGATCCCCATGGTGGTGGGCGGCCTGGTGCCGGTCATCAACCTGCCTGGCGTGGGCGCCAACCAGCTCGTCCTCAACGGTGAGGTCCTGGCCGACATCATGCGCGGGGACATCACCCGCTGGGATGACGCGCGTGTGGCGGCCCTGAACGCAGGCGTGAACCTGCCGGGCCTGCCCATCAAGCGCATCGTGCGGGAAGACGCTTCTGGCTCGACCGAAGTCTGGACGCGCTACCTGGCCCAGTCTTCGGCGAAGTTCGCCTCAGCCTTGTCCGTGTCGCAAAAGCCGGCCTGGCCCGGCAGCACGCTGGGCGCCAAAGGCAACGACGGCGTGGCGGCGCTGCTCAAGGACACGCCCGGTGGCATCGGCTATGTCTCCTTTGACCGCGTGCTCAAGGACCGCCTGGCGGGCGTGAAGCTGCGCAACCCGGCGGGCAATGTGGTGGCCGCGTCCGAAGATGCCTTCCGCGCCGCCATCCTGGCCTCCGACGTCTACCGCAAGGGGGACGACACAGCCAGCTTGCTGGGGCTGGCCCGGGCAGACGCCTGGCCGCTGACCGCGACGAGCTACCTGCTGCTGGACGCCGAGCCCAAGGACATGGTCTCTGCCGAATGGGTGGCCCGCTTTGTTTACTGGTGCTTCATGCACGGTGACGAGTTGACCCGCGGCACCGGCTTTGCGCCCCTGCCCGAGCGCGTGCAGGCCAAGTTGTCCGGCCGCCTGCTGCAGATCCATGGCCCTGGTGGCCAGGTGCCCAAATTCATCGCGCCCTGATCACTGCACGCTGGGCGGTGTAAGGTTCAGCCCTGCTGTCGCGACTGAATCGATGCGGCCCGTCTGGGCCTCGATCCAGCAGGAGTCTGACCATGGCCATCATCCGCACATCTCGTCATTTTTCGCACCCTGACAGCGGCATGACCGTTGCCACACCCAGCGAGATCACGCCGCGTGCGGTCTACGAGGGCCGCCGTGCGTGGCTCAAAGAGGTGGCGGCCCTGGGCGGTGCCGCCGTGGGCCTGAACGCGGCCTCCGGGCTGTGGCTGGGTGGCGAGGCCGATGCGGCCACGGCAGCGGCGCCCCTCGTGGCGCGCCCCGGCGTGCTGGCGCCCTTGCCCAGCGTGCGCAGCTCCGTGGCGGGCGCCTATGCGATGGACAAGGTCACCCCGTACGAAAAGGTGACCCGCTACAACAACTTCTACGAGTTCGGCACGGACAAGGAAGACCCCTGGCAGAACGCCGGCACGCTCAAGCCACGCCCATGGGCCCTGAGCATCGAAGGCGAGGTGGGCAAGCCCCTGAAGCTCGGCCTGGACGACTTGCTCCAGCTGGGTGCCATGGAAGAGCGCATCTACCGTCTGCGCTGTGTCGAGGGCTGGTCCATGGTGATCCCGTGGGTGGGTTATTCGCTGTCGACGCTGATCCAGCGGGCCGCGCCCACGAGCCGCGCCAAGTACGTGGAGTTCATCAGCCTGGCCGACGAGAAGCAGATGCCCGGTGTGCGCTCGGGCGTGCTGGACTGGCCTTATGTGGAAGGCCTGCGCATCGACGAGGCCATGCACCCGTTGACCATGATGGCCTTTGGCCTGTATGGCGAGGTGCTGCCCAACCAGAACGGCGCGCCGCTGCGTCTGGTCGTGCCCTGGAAGTACGGCTTCAAGAGCGCCAAGTCCATCGTGAAGATCAGGCTGGTGGAGAAGGAGCCGGTGTCATCGTGGACCAAGGCCAATGCCCGTGAATACGGCTTCTATTCGAACGTGAACCCGACGGTGGACCACCCGCGCTGGAGCCAGGCCACCGAGCGGCGCCTGGGCGAGGGCGGTTTCTTTGCGCCCCGCAAGACCACCTTGATGTTCAATGGCTACGAGGCCCAGGTGGGGCAGCTCTACGCCGGCATGGATCTGAAGAAGTACTACTGATGGCCCTCTCTGTTGTGAACCAGTGGCTGCTCAAGCCCTGGGTGAAGCCGCTGTTGTGGCTGGTGTGTGCGCTGCCCTTTGCCGGTCTGATGTCGGGCCTGGCCACAGACAGCCTGGGCGCCAACCCGGCTGAAAAGCTCATCCGCGAAACCGGCGAATGGACGCTGCGTTGGCTGTGGCTGACATTGGCCGTGTCACCCTTGCGGGATGTGGCCTCGCTGCCGGCCTTGTTGCGCTACCGCCGCTCGCTGGGCGTGACCGTTTTCATCTATGCCGTGCTGCACTTTCTGGCCTATGCCTGGCTGGACAAGGGCCTGCTGCTCGACGACATCATCAAGGATGTCTACAAGCGCAACTTCATCCTGGTGGGCGTCGTGGCGCTGGTGTTGATGACGCCATTGGCGCTGACCTCGTTCAACGCGGCCATCCGCAAGCTGGGTGGCAAGCGCTGGCAGGCGCTGCACAAGCTGGTGTACGCCGTGGCGCTGCTGGGCTTGCTGCACTTCTACTGGAAGAAGTCAGCCAAGAACGATGTGGGCGAGGTCATCGTGTATGCCGTGATCCTGGCCGTGCTGCTGGGCTGGCGTGCGATGCGCAAGGGCGGGGTGATGGGGATGTTGAAGGTGCGGTGACAATGTCGCCATGCTCGACCTGCTGATCCTGTTCATCCCCTTCTTCGCACTGGTCTTGCTGGGCTGGGCTGCGGCGCGCCGGGGTGTGGTGCCCGTGGACGGCATCGGCTCGCTCAACAGCTTCGTGCTGTATTTCGGCCTGTCGGCCATGGTGTTTCGGCTCAGCGCCAGTGGCGCGCTGATGCAAGAGGGCCTGCTGGGCCTGTTGCTGGCGTATGGCGTGGCCGGGGTGCTGGTGACGGCACTGGCCTTGATCTGGGCCGTGCGCGCGGGCCTGGTGCGCCGTGATGGCGGGCTCGTGGCCTTGGTCACGGCCTTCCCCAACACGGGCTTCCTGGGTCTGCCTCTGCTGACGGGTTTGCTCGGGCAGCAGGCGGCCGGCCCGGTGGCAGCGACCTTGATCGTGGACGTGCTGCTGCTCAGCTCACTCTGCCTGGCCTGGGCACATTCGCATGCCGCCCAAGAGGCCCCCGGTGATGACCCGCAAGAGGTGTGGCATGCCGTGCAGGCCTCGCTCAAAGGGGCTTTGCGCAACCCGCTGCTGTGGTCCATGGCGGTGGGCATGTTGTTTGCCGCGCTGCACTGGCATCTTCCCAAGCCGGTGGACGACACCGTGCGCCTGCTGGCGCTGTCGGCCACGCCCACGGCCTTGTTCACGCTGGGCGCCATCCTGGCCCGTGCGCAGATGCAGCCTTCGCAGGCTGGCGCCACCATGCCCGGCATCCACGTGCCGGCGGTGCTCAAGCTGGTGGCGCACCCCATGCTGGTCTGTGCAGTCGGGTGGGGCCTGCATCGTGCCGGTGTGACCCTGACCGATGCGGGCCTGTTGACGGTGACGATGGCGGCCGCTTTGCCCTCCGCCAGCAATGTGTCGATGCTGGCCGAGCGTGAAGGCGCCAACACCACCCTGGTGGCGCGCGTCATCTTGTGGACCACGGCTTGTGCCTTGGTCTCGGTGGCCGTCTGGGCGCACCTGTTGGGCGTTCAGGCTGTGCTGGCCACCACCTGATTGCGGCCGGCCATCTTGCCCTGGTAGAGGGCGGCATCGGCGCGGTTGAGCGGGGCGTCCACGATCTCGTCGGTCTGGTGGGTGCTGACACCGAAGGTCATGCTGACCCGGATGACCGTGTCATTGAAGGGCACTTCCAGCATCTGGACCTGCTGGCGCAGGCGTTCGGCCACCTTGACGGCCATGTCCTGAGTGGCATCTGGCATGAGGATCAGGAACTCCTCACCGCCCCAGCGGGCAATGCTGTCTTGTTCGCGTGAGGCCTGGCGCAAGGTCTGGCTCACGGCCCTGAGCACCGCGTCCCCTGCAGCGTGGCCGTGCTGGTCATTGATGGACTTGAAGTGATCGATGTCCGCCAGGATGAAAGCCAGTGGTGCCTGGTGGCGTTTGCGTTGCACCACCTCGTATTCGGCGATCTCCAGCAGGCTGCGGCGGTTGAGCAGCTGCGTCAGCGGGTCGGTGGTGGCCAGGACGCGCAGGGCGTCTTCGGCTTTGGTGACCAGGCGCAGGTACATGCCCGACAGATAGATGAGCAGCAGGAAGGTGACCGAGATGTTGAAGTAGCGCAGGCCCGACAGCGTCTGTGCGCTGAGCACGTCGTACGGTGGCAGATCGCGCATGACCATGTCCATGCCGATGTAGACGAGCAGCAGGGTCAGGAGCATGACGGGCTTGAAGGCCGGGATGCGCGTCTTGCTGATCACGAGCACGGGGACGACCACCAGCAGGTAGTAGTGGAAGCCGCTGTCCCAGCCAATGGCGCGCACGGCCAGGATGGCGTGCCCGAGTACCTCCAGCATGATCAGGCCCACGGCCAGCAGGTTGAGCCGCTTCTTGAGGCACACATAACTGAGCGCGAACAGCAGCACGCTGCCCAGGTTGACCTTGGCCAGCGTGTAGGCGCCCAGGCCGTAGAACAACCCCACGAACATCACATGGGTGGCACCCGCGACGGTGGCCAGCTTGTACATCAAGCCCCAGAAGGCCGTTGACGTGTTGCGGCGGCTGCGTTTGTCTTTCATGCGAGACCGTGTCCCCCCGAATCGTCTTGGGATATCGGCGGGGCCGGCCCGGACTTGAGGGCATCGTGCGATACGCCCCGTGCCGGGTCCCTGTGATGTCAGCCGCGGTGCAGCACCCCCTTGAGCGCCACGCCCGTGTGCGTCTTCTTCGCGACGATCTCATCGGGCGTACCTTGGGCCGCGACCTTGCCACCACCGGTGCCGCCTTCGGGGCCCATGTCGATGATCCAGTCGGCTTCGGCGATCACGTCCAGATCGTGCTCGATCACGACCACGCTGTGCCCGCCATCGACCAGCCGGTGCAACACGCGGATGAGTTTTTCCACGTCGGCCAGGTGCAGGCCCACGGTGGGTTCATCCAGCACGTACAGCGTGTGCGGCGCCTTGTTGCCACGGCGCGTGATGTCGTCGCGCACCTTGCTGAGTTCGGTCACCAGCTTGATGCGCTGCGCTTCGCCGCCTGACAGGGTGGGGGAGGGCTGGCCCAGTGTCAGGTAGCCCAGGCCCACGTCCTGCAGCAGCTTGAGCGGGTGGGCGATGGAAGGCATGGAGGCGAAAAAGTCGACGGCCTCGTCCACCTCCATCTTGAGCACGTCGCCGATGTGCTTGCCGCGCCAGGTGGCGGCCAGCGTCTCGGGGTTGAAGCGCATGCCGTTGCAGGTTTCGCAGTGCACCTTCACATCGGGCAGGAAGGCCATCTCGATGGTGCGGATGCCCTGGCCTTCGCAAGCCGGGCAGCGGCCTTCACCGGTGTTGAAGCTGAAGCGGCCTGCGCCCCAGCCGCGTGCGCGGGCTTCGAGCGTGTCGGCAAACAGCTTGCGGATGGTGTCCCAGAAGCCGATGTAGGTGGCCGGGCACGAACGTGGTGTCTTGCCGATCGGGGTCTGGTCGACTTCGAGCACGCGGTCTACCGCGCCCCAACCTTCGATGCCATCGCAGCCCACCCACAGCGGGGCGGTGTTGTCACGTTCCTTCGGCGGGATGCTGACGGCGGCCTGCACATTGGCCAGCAGCACGTCGCGCGCGATGGTGGATTTGCCCGAACCCGACACGCCGGTCACGGCCACCAGGCGCTGCAGTGGCACCTTGACGGTGACCTTGTCCAGGTTGTGCAGGCGGGCCTTCTTGATCGTGAGTTGCGGGGTTTCGGCGGTGATGGCGCGGCGTTCACCATCGTTGCCGTGCAGCGGGTGCGCCATGGGTGCGCGCAGGCAGCGGCCGGTGACGGAGTCGGGCGAAGCCATGATGTCGGCCACCGTGCCTTCGGCCACCACGGTGCCACCTCGCACGCCGGCACCGGGGCCAATGTCGATGATGTGCTCGGCACGGCGGATGGTGTCTTCGTCGTGCTCGACCACGACCAGGGTGTTGCCTTCGGCGCCCAGCGTGTGCAGCGCATCCAGCAGCAACTGGTTGTCACGCGGGTGCAGGCCGATGGTGGGTTCGTCCAGCACGTAGCAGACGCCTTGCAGGTTCGAGCCCAGTTGCGCGGCCAGGCGGATGCGTTGGGCTTCACCACCCGACAAGGTGGGGGCGGCGCGGTCCAGGCTCAGGTAGCCCAGGCCGACTTGCTCCATGAAGCTCAGGCGGGATTTGATCTCGCTGACGATGTCGCGGGCGATGGTGGCTTCGCGGCCATCGAGCTTGAGCTTCTCGCTCCACTTGCGCGCATCCTTGACGGACAAGGCCGACAGCTCGGCGATGGATTGGCCGCGCCCATTTCCTCCAAGACGCACCGCGCGCGCCACTGGGTTGAGTCGTGCACCATGGCAGCTTTCGCATTCGGCATCGCCCACGTCTTCCACATCGGGTTCGGCGAAGGTCTGTTCGCGGCCCTTGTTGTCGTCGGTTTGCGAGTCGTCCATCACCTTGCGCTGTTCGCGGGTGAGGGCCAGGCCCGTGCCCACGCAATCGGGGCACCAGCCGTGTTTGCTGTTGTACGAGAAGAGGCGCGGGTCCAGCTCGGGGTAGCTGGTGCCGCAGCTCGGGCAGGCACGCTCGGTGGAGAACACCTTGACGCGGCCCATGTGCAAGGTGGACTTGCCCGTGGCCAGCGCTTCAGCCAGGCCTTCCAGTCCGGTGATGAGGTGGACCACGCCCTTGCCGTGTTCCAGCGCGGTCGCCAGCAATTCGCGCAGGCGGGCTTCGTTCTCGGGCTTGACCACGACATCACCAACCGGCAGCTCGATGGTGTGCTCGCGGTAGCGGTCGATCTTGGGGCCGTTGGCCGTGCCCCAGCCCGCGCTGGGCAGGAACTCGCCGTCCACACGCAGGTGCGTGAAGCCGCGCGAGGAAGCCCACTTGGCCAGCTCGGTGTAGATGCCTTTGCGGTTGACCACCAGCGGCGCCATCAGGCCGATGTGCTGGCCGCGGTAATCGCGCACCCATTGGGCCGCGATGGCCTCGGGGGTTTGCGGCAGCACGGCCATGGGGTGGCCGTCGGCATCACAGCAGGCGGGGTTGGTGCAGTGCTGCACGCCCAGCTTGACGAACAGCAGGCGCAGGAAGTGGTGCACCTCGGTGGTGGTGCCCACGGTGCTCTTGCGGCCCCCGCGTGACAGGCGCTGCTCGATGGCCACGGTGGGCGGGATGCCATACACGGCATCCACCTCAGGCCGACCGGCAGGCTGAACCAGCGAACGCGCATACGCGTTGAGCGATTCCAGATAACGGCGCTGGCCTTCGTTGAACAGGATGTCGAAGGCCAGCGTGGACTTGCCCGAGCCCGACACACCCGTGATCACATTGAACTTGCCACGCGGGATGTGCACGCTCAGGCCCTTGAGGTTGTTCTCGTGGGCGTTGATCACCTCGATGCTGTCGTGGCCTGGGGCCTTGGCAGCGGCCTCACGGCGGCGTGCGCGGCGGGCCTTGATGATGGCTTGCAAGCTGGTGCCTTCATCCGCGCGCAGCTTGTCGCTCAAGCCCAGCTCGTAGGCGGCTTCGCGCTCCATGGCCACCACGGCCGCACTGGCTTCGGCCTCATCGGTCACGGCCTTGCTGCTTGCACCCTTGCCTTTGCCCTTTGCGTTCGTCGCGCTTTTGCTGGCCTTGCTGCCCTTGGTGGCGGGCTCATCGCTGCCTGCTGCACTCAGGCCCAGGGCGTCTTCGTATTCGCGCAAGGCCACGCCGGTGGCCGTGTCCTTCAGGCGCACTTCTTCAGGTGGGCCAGAGGCCACCAGTTGGCCGCCGGCATCACCGCCTTCGGGGCCCAGTTCGATCAGCCAGTCGCAAGCCCGGATCACATCCAGGTTGTGCTCGATCAGGATGATGGAGTGGCCCGCATCCAGCAGCTTGGCAAAGGCCCGCATCAGCTTGGCGATGTCGTCGAAGTGCAGGCCGGTGGTGGGCTCATCGAACATGAACAGCGTGCCCTTGCGCGCCATGCGCTGGCCGGACTTGCTGGCTTGCTGCGCGGTCTCCACGAGGTGGCCCGCGAGCTTGAGGCGTTGTGCCTCACCGCCCGACAAGGTCGGCACGGGCTGGCCCAGCTTGACGTAGTCCAGGCCCACATCAGCCAGCGGTTGCAGGGCGCGCACCACGTCCACGTCCTGTGCGAACAGGCGCACGGCCTCGGCCACGGTCAACTCCAGCACGTCCGAGATGGACAGCTGCTTGCCCAGGCGTTCGATCTTGACCTCGCGCACCTCGGCGCGGAAGCGCGTGCCATCGCAATCGGGGCAGCGCAGGTACACATCGCTGAGGAACTGCATCTCCACATGCTCGAAGCCCGAACCGCCACAGGTGGCGCACCGGCCGGTGCCGGCGTTGAAGCTGAAGGTGCCCGCGGTGTACTGGCGCTCCCGCGCCAAGGGGGTCACGGCAAACAGCGTGCGCACCGCATCGAAGGCGCCCACATAGCTCGCCGGGTTGGAGCGCGCCGTCTTGCCGATGGGGGACTGGTCAACAAAGTTGACCGCGCTCAGCCAGTCGGCGCCCAGCAACTCATCGTGCTCGCCGGGCGAGTCGGTGGCCTGGCCGAAGTGGCGCAGCAGGGCGGGGTGCAGGATGTCCTGGATCAGGGTTGATTTGCCCGAGCCACTGACGCCCGTCACGCCCACCAACCGCTGCAGTGGAAATTCTATGTTCAGGTCCCGCAGGTTGTGTTGACGCGCACCTTGCAGAATCAGCTTGGGCGTGTTGTCCTGCACGGTTCGGCGCAGGCCCATGCCGATGGTGCGGCGGGCGCCCAGGTAGGCGCCTGTCAAGGTCTCGGCCCGCTTCAGGTCATCGGGCGTGCCATCGAACACGATGCGGCCCCCTTGATGACCGGGGCCGGGCCCCAGGTCGATCACGCGGTCGGCGGCCAGCATCACGGCGGGGTCGTGTTCCACCACCACCAGCGTGTTGCCGGCATCCACCAGGCGCTGCATGGCCACGTTGATGCGGTCCATGTCGCGCGGGTGCAGGCCGATGCTGGGCTCGTCCAGCACGAACAGGGTGTTGACCAGCGAGGTGCCCAGGGCCGTGGTCAGGTTGATGCGCTGCACCTCGCCGCCTGACAAGGTGCGGCTTTGCCGATCCAGCGTGAGGTAGCCCAGGCCCACATCTACCAGGTACTTCAAGCGGGTGCGGATTTCGTCGAGCAGCAGGGCGAGTGCGTCGTTGTCGCCACGGTTGGCCAGCGTCACGAAGGAGAAGAAGCGCTGCAACTGCGAGATCGGCATCAGCATCACGTCGTGCAGATTCAGGCCGGGCAGTTGTTCCAGCTTGGCACGCGGCATCGCGATGCCATGCGCCAGGAAGCGCTTTGATGGGGCCAGCACCGCATCGGCATCTTCACGCGAGCCCAGGCGCCACAGCAGCGATTCGGTCTGCAGCCGCGCGCCCTCGCAAGTGGGGCAGGTCGTGTAGCTGCGGTATTTGGACAAGAGCACGCGGATGTGCATCTTGTAGGCCTTGCTCTCCAGGTATTCGAAGAAGCGCTTGATGCCGTACCACTGCTTGTTCCAGTTGCCCTTCCAGGCCGGGTCGCCGTCGATGACCCAGGCCTTGTGCTCGGGCGTCATCTGCGCCCAGGCCGTGTCACGTGGGATGCCGGCGTCTCCGGCGTACTTGATCAGGTCGGCCTGGCATTCGGCCCAGGCGGGCGTTTGCAGCGGCTTGATGGCGCCGCCACGCAGCGTCTTCTTGGCATCGGGGATGACCAGGCCCCAGTCCACGCCGATGACGCGGCCAAAGCCCCGGCAGGCCGGGCAGGCACCCGCCGCAGAGTTGAACGAGAACATGCCCGGGGTGGGCGCGCTGTAGCGGCGGTGGCTGTCAGGGCAGTGCAGGCCGGCGGAGAAGCGCCACAATGTCGGCCCCCAGGTCCGGGCTGGGCCCGGCCCGCCCCCCGTGGGGGTCTCGGAACCTTGGGGCGGCCCGGCGGTTCCTCGGTCGGCATCTGGCCCGGCCTCGTCGGATTCTGGCAAGGCATACACCGTGATGTGCCCGCTGCCGCGCTTGAAGGCCACTTCCAGGGCTTCCATCACGCGTGGGCGATCCAGATCGGCGCCCGTGGGGTCGGCACCAATGCGGAAACGGTCGGCCACGACGTCCAGCACCAGGCGCTCGTCCGAGGCGAGCTCGGTGCTCGCTTCGTCGCCCGCCTTCTTGCCTGACGCCTTGCTGGCTTTCTTGGCCGCGGCCTTCTTCTTGGCGGGTTTGGCATCGCCTTCCGCAGCAGCCTCCACCGCAGTCTGTGACGACGTCAAGGCGGCCGAGGGCAGCAAGCTGGCCTTGACCACCCGCTGCGCCTGTATGCGTGAGAAGCCGCTGGCCGACAGCCATTCCTGCATCTGTTCGGGTGTGGTGTTGGCCGGCAGCTCGGCGCCGAAAGTGACCACCACGCGGCGCCCACCCGGTGTGGCGGCGCAGCGCGCCAGCAGTTCGTCAAACACCGATTGCGGCGTGTCTTCGCGCACCAGCTGGCCCGTGTCCTGGTCGAACAGCTGGGCCGCGCGCGCAAACAGGAGCTTGAGGTGGTCGTTGAGCTCGGTCATCGTGCCCACCGTCGAGCGGGAGGTGCGCACCGGGTTGGTCTGGTCGATGGCAATCGCGGGCGGCACGCCTTCCACGCGGTCCACGGCGGGCCGGTCCATGCGGTCCAGAAACTGCCGCGCGTAGGCGCTGAAGGTCTCGACGTAACGGCGCTGGCCCTCGGCGTACAGGGTGTCGAACACCAGCGAGGATTTGCCGGAACCACTGGGCCCGGTCACCACCGTCAATTCACCCGTGCGGATGTCGAGATCGAGGTTCTTGAGGTTGTGCTGGCGGGCACCGCGGATGCGGATATCGGACATGGGACACCTTGCGCTGGGGAGCCGCTGCAGGAGGATGCCGGCAGCAGGGGCGCGAACATTCTAGAGAGGGATTGGCCATCACGCAGGCCACGGTGGCAAAAGGCTTGTCCGGAAGACCGGGCTCGACCGGCTTTTGTTGCAGGTTGGACCTCAAGTGACGGGCCGTATGGACGTAAAGGCTTCGTAGCGGGGCATGACAAATGCCTGGGCGCCCATGGGGTGCTTCACCTTGCATCCAGGTGTGCTGAGACCGATGCAACTCGCAAGGGGCCGGAAGCGTTGATGTTCCGGCCCTTTGCATGTCCCCAGAACATGAGGAGTTTCAAGTGATATCAACATGGATCGCCAACCTGCCCCTGCGTCACAAGTTCATCTTGTTGAGCTTGGTCGCGATATTGATGGCCGCTGCGCCATCAGCCCTGGTGCTCAGTGAGTCGGTCGGCAACCTGCGGGTTCTGAAAGAAGAATCAAGAGGCCTGGCGCCTTCGCAAGCCTTGCTCAACCTGATCAAGCTGTCTCAGGAGCACCGAGGGCTGACGGCCGCGGTGCTCAGTGGCGATCTCAGCAAGCAAGCTGATCGGCAGGCGCGCGAGCAAG